>JANQSV010000376.1 GCA_028279115.1 Pseudomonadales bacterium | reverse complement strand
CTTACCAAACCGCCTACGCGCGCTTTACGCCCAGTAATTCCGATTAACGCTCGCACCCTCCGTATTACCGCGGCTGCTGGCACGGAGTTAGCCGGTGCTGCTTCTGTAGCTAACGTCAAGAACCCGGGATATTCACCCAGGTTCCTTCCTCACTACTGAAAGTGCTTTACAACCCGAAGGCCTTCTTCACACACGCGGCATGGCTGGATCAGGGTTTCCCCCATTGTCCAATATTCCCGACTGCTGCCTCCCGTAGAAGTCTGGACCGTGTCTCAGTTCCAGTGTGGCTGATCATCCTCTCAGACCAGCTATGGATCGTGGCCTTGGTAGGCCGTTACCCTACCAACAAGCTAATCCAACGCAGGCTCCTCCGATAGCGGCCGGTCCGAAGATCCCGGCCTTTCCCCCGTGGGGTGTATGCGGTATTAATCCGGGTTTCCCCGGGCTATCCCCCGCTATCGGGCAGATTCCTACGCGTTACTCACCCGTTCGCCGCTCGACGCCCAAAGGCAAGCCTTTGTCGTTTCCGCTCGACTTGCATGTCTGAAGCCTGCCGCCAGCGTTCAATCTGAGCCATGATCAAACTCTTCAGTTTATGACTTGCAGAGACGTTCGATGAACATCTCGGATACCTGTAAACAGGTAACAGACAACTGAATGATTTTCATGCGCTCCGGCCTTTCGCTCCGCGAGGAACGAAAGATCACGCCGACTCGAATAAAATTAACGCAGTTGCCTACCTTGCGGACGATTCTGCTGACGCAGAAAAATCCGGCTCATTAGCGTCCGGATCCGCTCGGCAAGCACCCACCTCTATTGCTTGACCCACTTGTTACAGAACAATGCCTGGCGCATATGTCCGGGCAAGGCGACGCATTATACGCGCATCGCCGCTTATGGCAAGTCCTTCCGGCAAAAAAATTATCGCCGGACGAATTTGCGGATAATCATGCCGTCGCCGGCCACGGCGGTTACTCGCTTGAACGCATCGGAACTTACCACCACTTTCAGGAGCTTCCATGTGGGATAGGCAATATCGTGCTGTTATACTTCCACCGAATTGGAGATATTCATGACGCCTGAATTGATCGCCATCTTCGCGCTCGAGATTTCCATCCCGGTGTTTCTCTGGAACATCCAGCGAGATATTGGCATTCTTCATCGCGCCCACACCGATCTCCGCGAGCGCATGTCGCGACTGCTTGAGAGCCTTCTCGAAGGATTCGCGCAACCCCACCCTGCCGATAGAGGTTGATATGAAATACCGTCTGCCGGGAATTCCCGGCTTCTGTCTTATTCTTGCCGCCTGCGGCGATTCCGCCACCAACAGCGCTCCGGTAGTTGAAAGCGCTCCAGCACCCGAGCCTGCCACCACCCGCGATGCGATCGCCGGAGTTTTGCATGAACATACGTCGATACTTGCTTCAGATGAGTTCGAAGGCCGCGCCCCGGCCACGCGCGGGGGGCAACTCACCATTGACTATCTGACGGAGCAATTCGCCGCCGTCGGCGCCGGACCGGGCAATGGCGATTCCTATACGCAGCAGGTCGATGTCGTGGAAATTACCGCTACCACCGATCCGGTGCTGCAGTTTTCCGGCAGCTTCGACGCCAGTCCCGCGTACAAGACCGAAATGGTGATCGGCAGCCGCCGCCATGACTCGCCCATCGTCGTGGACGACAGCGAGGTGGTTTTCGTGGGCTATGGGATCAATGCCCCGGAACGCGGCTGGAACGACTACGCGAACATCGACGCCGCCGGCAAGACCGTGATCGTGCTAGTGAACGATCCGGGCTACGCCACCGGGGACCCGGAACTTTTCAACGGCAACGCGATGACCTGGTACGGACGCTGGGTCTACAAGTTCGAGGAAGCGGCGCGTCAGGGCGCCGCCGGCATTCTGATCGTTCACGAGACGGGTCCCGCGGGTTATGGCTGGGACGTGGTAGACAATAGCTGGTCCGGCCCGCAAATCACCCTGGCGGCGGAAAACGGCAATTCGCATCTCGCACCCATCGAAGGCTGGTTGACGCTTGAGACCGCGAATGCCTTGTTCGCCGCGGCGGGGATGGATTATGAGGAGATGAAGGCGCAAGCGGCCGTTCCGGGTTTCAGCGCCGTGCCGCTCGGCGACATCCGCGCCTCCATGTCGGTCGAAACCGCCGCGCGCGGATCGAGTTCGCAGAACGTCATCGCCGCGATTCCCGGCTCGACGCGTCCCGATGAGTCAATCATTTATACCGCCCATTGGGATCATCTCGGCATGGTTGCCGACATGGAAGGCGACAACATCTGGAACGGCGCGGTGGATAACGCAACGGGCACCGGCGCATTGCTCGCGCTCGCCGAACTCCATCTGGAGCAGCCCGCGCCGCCCGAACGCACCGTCGTCTTTCTGGCCGTTACAGCCGAAGAATCCGGCCTGCTCGGTTCCCAGTGGTATGTGGAAAATCCTGTCTATCCGATCGAAACCACCGTGGCGAACATCAACATGGACGCCTTGAACACCTGGGGCCGGGTGCGCGACATCGTCGTCATCGGCCACGGCAGCAGTGAACTCGAAGACTATCTGGCTGACGCGGTGGTCTCGCAGGATCGCACGATCGTCCCGGAGCCGACTCCCGAACGGGGTTTCTACTACCGCTCGGATCATTTCAATTTCGCCCGGGCCGGGGTGCCCTCGCTGTACGCCGAAGGCGGCACGGACAGCCGGGAGAACGGCAATGACTGGGGCGTGGAACAGAGCGAAGACTACGTCGCGAACCGCTATCACGCTCCCGGCGACGAATACGATCCGGACTGGGATTTGACCGGCGCCGCGGAAGACGTATTGCTGTATTTCGAGATCGGCAATCGCCTGGCGAACGAAACGAACTGGCCCGAGTGGTACGAAGGCAACGAGTTCAAGGAAACCCGCGACGCGAGCGCGGCCGCGCGCGACTGATAGGAACTCAGACGAGCAATCCCGCGACCCGCCCCGGCCATGCAGGTGGCGAGCGTGCCCGATACCAGCGCCGGCATCGCGAGTTCGACGATTTCTCCGCCGCGCTGCTCCGGGCGCATGACGCTCAGTCCCGCGATCATGATGCCGGGGTTGGCGAAACCGCAAAACGCGTAAGTGAGGATGACGGTGGCATTGGCGTCGCTCAACTCGAACGGATAAGCGACATTGGCCGGGTCACCGCCGAGACAGCCGAAAACGAAGGCCGTGCCGGTTCCCACCGACATGGTAATCGCCTGTACGAACTGGTTGATGCCGCGCAGCGCCGCCTGCACGAATTCGAAGCGGAACACCAGCCAGGCGAACAGGAATTGCAAGCCCAGCCCGCCGGCGATCAGGCGCCAATTTGGCAGCCTTCGCTTTTCACTCAAGGCGACGGCGATGCCGATGAAGGCAATGATTCCCAGCGTCGCCTGAAAGTAAGCCAAGGTTTTGACGGTCCGAAAGAAAAACGAGGCCGCGGCAGATCAAGGCAGCAGCCTGGGCACGAACCTGGTCATGCCCTGGACCGGCCCGACTTCGCCGGCATAGACGTTGCCTGCGCTGTCGACGGTGACGCCTTCGCCCATGGAGCCGACTCCTCCCATACCCGATGAGCGCTCGGAAACGTGCTCGGGCACGAAATAGAGCACCTGGCCGTTGCGCGCATTGCCAACCCGCAGACCCTTGCGCCAGCCGCCCGGGTTGTAGTCCGGATCGGACTCGGAATCGATCGCGTACAGCATGTCGTTGCTGCGGTCGATATAAATGCCGCTTATGCGGCTGAACTGATACCAGGTATCGAGATGCTCGCCGTCCTGGGTGAAGATCTGGATGCGGTTGTTGCCTCGATCCGCCACGAACAGGCGACCCTGGGAGTCCATCGCCAGCGAGTGGGGCGAACGGAACTCGCCGTCCTCGAAGCCCCATTGACCGAAAGTCTTGATGAACGTGCCGTCCGGCGCCCAGATCGAAACGCGGCTCTTGGCATTGGGTCCGGGCTCGTTCTGGAACTGAGCGCTATGGGTCTCGGCCACGAAAATATTGCCGTTCGGCGCTACCAGCACATCGTTGGGTTCGGTGAAATGCGTCGGCGGATCTCCCATTTCGCCCGGTGTGCCGAGAGTCATCAGCAATTCGCCTTCGGGGCTGAACTTGAGGACGGCGCTGCCGCGGTTTGCCGCGTCGGGATTCTCCGCCAGTTCGTTGTCGTTGGCCAAACGCGCGTCGGCGATCCAGACGTTG
>JANQSV010000371.1 GCA_028279115.1 Pseudomonadales bacterium | reverse complement strand
CGGGCGTGCGAGGCAGGAAGCCGAGCCCGAAGCCTACAAGGACGTATTTACGGCGTCCGCTGAACACGGCCCACCAGTCGGCGTCGGTTCGAAGCCGCTGAACTTGCGTCTGGCCTAATGTTGTAGTATGCCTGCCTGCGAGCCGCCCGGCCGCGACAGGGAGCAACAGATGCTCGATCAGTCAGGCAGCACAAGCATAAGACATTGGAGTCCTGCATGAGCGTCACCGCCACCGTCATCATTGCCTATCTCGTAATTTTCGCCGCCGCCGGCCTCTACCTCAGCCGCAGCAACGCCAGTTCCTCCGATTGGGACATCGGCGGCGGCACGCTCGGCATCCTCATGCTTGCCGCCGGCATCGCCGGCACCCGCATCGGCGGGGCCGGGACTTATGGCGTCGCCGGCGATGTCATCTCCGAGGGCATCGGCCATCTCTGGTACGGCGTGAACTCCTTCGCCGCGCTGTTCCTGGTGGGATTGTTCTTCGCCATTCCCTACCGGCGCCTGAAACTCGTCAGCGTCGGCCAGGCCTTCGATCACCGGTTCGGATCCTATCGCTGCCAATGGCTCACCAGTCTTTGCGTTCAGGCCGAATATCTCATCGTCAATATCATCGAGCCTTATATCATCGGTTCGATCATCAGCGGCGTCACCGGCATTCCCTTCGGATTCGGCGTGCTGATCGGCGCGGTGGTCATCATATCCTTTACGGTGTTCGGCGGCCTGCGCGGCACGGCGATCACCAATATCGTGCATTGCTCGGTGATCATTTTCGGTTTGCTGCTCGTGGGCCTGGTCGTCATGAACAACATGGGCGGCTGGGATATGGTGCTCGAACGCGCTAACGGCATGCTCGCGGAAGCATCGAGAGACGAAGTGCGCTGGTGGAGTTTCACCGGAATCGGCTGGGCGACGATCATCGCCTTGTTCATTTCCGCCACCATCCACACCCCCGCCGCCTCGGTCTACGCCAACTACGCCAGCAGCGCCGCGCGCCAGGAATTCCTGATTCCGGGCTTTTTCCTGGCCGGCATCATCGCCGCGCTGATGCCGCTCGTGGCCGGTTTCATCGGTATATTGACCATGGCGACCTACGGCTCCGAGTCGGGCCTGTCCAGCTATCTGAACATCGCCCAGCTCGCCATGGACTCCGGGCAAATCCTCGGCGGCATCGCGCTGGCAGCGGTGCTCGCGGCCGTGATTTCCTCCGGTGCGCCGATCCTGCTTTCGAGCGCGGCCATGTTCGTCAACGACTGGGTGCCGGGTTCGAAGAATTACTCTTCGGAAAAGAAATTGCGGGCCTACAAGATCGTCACGGTCATCTACGGCTCCGTAGCTGCCGTCATCGCCTGGCTCGGCAACATCACGTCGGTGCTGCAACTGCTGTTGCTCGGCTTCGCCATGGTGGTGCCGCCCGCGGTCGCCATCGGCTTCGTGCTTTACTGGAAGCGCACCACCGAAGCCGCGGTGTTCTGGGGCATAGCCTCGGGCTTCACCGGCGGCTTGACGATGTGGCTGTTCAACTCCCTGTTCGACGACGTCGAAAACGCCACCGCCGGCGGCTTCGCCCAATGGTGGCACGAATTGATCGTCTACCTCGGCGAATGGTCGGACCCGTCCTTCCTGACCCTGCTGCTGCCGCTGCTCATCATCCCCGTCGTCAGCCTGCTGTTCCCCAACGGCGAGTCGGACCGCGAAGCCAGCGAATCCTTCTACGGCCGCCTCGGCCGCATGCAACGCGATTTCAGTTGGAAGTAGATAACCGAAAACTATTTTCGTCGATTTCTTGGCATGCAAGCGAGAACGGTTCTATGCTTCCCTCGATTTCCGATGAGGGGTAGACCCGATGTCCAATTCCAGGAAGCAAAAGGAGCGTGCTGCGGCGTCCAAATCGAGCAGTGGCGACAAACCCGAAAAAGCATCCGTGCCCGAATCCGGTGAGGGGCGGCGCCGGCCGCTGGCCGACCGTCCCCTATCGATGGAGGAATTCGCGAAGCGGGCGGCCGCGCTACAGCGCGAGCATCGCTCTTCAGTTGACAGCACCAAGATCATTCGGGCGCATCGCGACGGATGCTGCTGCGAACTTGACGAATGCTGTTTCGAAAAAGGAACAAAGCGAACCGCTGTGTCGAATTTGGACCGTGGGAACAATCCAGAAGAAGCATCCGTACCCGAGTCCGGAGACGGGTGGCGCTGGCCGCTGGCGGATCGTCCCTTGTCGATGGAGGAATTCGCGGAACGGGCGGCTGCGCTACAGCGCGAGATTCGCCCGTCTATCGACAGCACCAAGATCATTCGGGCGCATCGCAACGGATGTTGTTGCGAACTCGATGGGTGCTGTTTCATAGCCGGCGTAGGCTCTTAGGAGTGGGGGTCTGCGTGATCGATACGGGTGTTGCTGTACAAATGGCTTTTGGCGGGGTTCATGCACAGGTTGCAAGAGGCATAGCTCTGGTTTACATTGTGTAGCTAATAGATATGCATTTATCCAAAGACATGCCAAAAACCGCACAGATCAATATGCGCGTGGATCCCAGTCAATTTACATTGTTGACCAGGGCTGCCGCGGCGATAAAAAAGGATCGGAGCGCATTCATTCTTGAAGCGGCATGCAGGGAAGCGGAAAATCTGTTGCTCGACCAACGACTCTTCCTGCTTGACGAAGAATCATTCACCGCCTTCATAGCGGCATTGGACGCTCCGATAACGGACGATGCCGAACTGAAGACGTTGCTGACTGAGCCTTCGCCATGGGAGGACTGACAGCACCCATTCCGCTGAATGCGGATCACTCGCTCGCCGACTTCGATTGCGGCAATGACACGCTCAATCATTGGCTCAAGAATCGGGCTCTCAAGAATCAGGATTCCGGTGCCAGTCGTACTTTCGTGATTTGCCGGAACGATCATGTGGTCGGATTCTACGCGCTTGCCACCGGAAGCGTTAGACGAACCGCCACTCCAAAATCAATCGCGCGGAATATGCCGGAGTCCGTTCCAGTGATGATTTTGGGCAGACTGGCCGTGGACAGTCGCATGCAAGGGCAATATTTGGGGTCCGCACTTCTTAAGGACGCATTGTTGCGGACATTACGCGTATCAAGGGAAGCCGGCATCAGAGCGGTATTGGTGCATGCCATATCCGATGAAGCCGCTCGTTTCTACGAACGTTATCGATTCCAGCCAACCCCTATGGACCCGATGACCTTGATATTGTCGATTCGCCGAATCGAACGATTGTTGAGCGGCTCTCCTTGATGGAGATTGAGTGAACTGAGGAGTCATTCAATGAGTGAAGGACGGTTTAAGGCCTTTAGGCATCGAACCTTGTCCGGGAATCAGGATTTATACTGGATTTTGGGGAGTGACAATTCTCATATTGGCGCCTACTTCCCGTATCACGTCATTTTGCACACTGCGAAGCGGAGCGTCGCGCGCCAGAGTAACGTGGAATCTCCACTGTAACAGTATCGATCCCAAAAACTGGAAGTACCGTTTCGGGTGCAAGATATTTGTCGGGTAAATAACAAGCTGTTGTTGGATTGCCCCTTGCCAGCAGCTTAACCAGACTTTGAGCAAAACTCCTATTTCGGCCATTACAGCGTGTTCTGCGTTTCGCTTGCCACTGACTTGAACATATATTGGAGGTCGGATTCGGAGACTGCAGGCACCAGCAAGTCGCGCGAGAGCTTGCGCTTCCTTGCCAGCAACTCATCGAGTTTCACATCGAACGAGTCTTCTCCGTATAAAGGATGCGAAGCGACGGGCAGATAGACCGTCACCGATTTGTCCTGACCAATTCTGTATACGCGGTCATTGCACTGATCTTCAATCGCCGGATTCCACCAGCGACTCAGATGGATAACATGGTTGGCTGCGGTAATGTTCAAACCCACGCCGGCGGCGCGGGGCGACAAGATCATTACGTCGAATTCTCCGACAGGTCCTCGTTGAAACTCCGCAACGAGTTGCTGCCGCCTGGCGGCGACCGTCTGTCCGTTGATAATCGAAGGCATTCGCGGCAACTGATAACGGTGACGCAAAATGTCGGCAAAGGTGCGCTGCATATCCAGGTATTCAATGAAAACGAGGCTCTTTTCTCTCTGCTGCTGAATCTTATCGAGCGCATCCACCGCGGCTATCAGACGTGCCGACTGTTGAACATAGTAACTGTACATGTCCACACAACCGATGACCGTATTAGGGTGTTCGGGATGAAGAGATACGCCGCGGATGCTTTGCAGGGCTTTGAGCATCGCGCCTGGCGCCGGTTCCTCCAACCGGTTCAAATTGGCGGTCATCACGGCGTGGCCATATGCTTTGGCTTGAGCTTCAGGCATCTCGCGGCGCAGGGTGACGAATTTTCGTTCCGGTAGAGCCCTGCCAATATCGGTCGTATCCTTCATTCGTCGTAACATGACAGCAGCGCCCGACTGTTCACCGTCTCTGAGTTTATCCCGGAGCTGCTCCAGCGCATCGCGACCGCTCGATCCGTAAGTTTTCGTGAAACTGTGCAGATCCTTAAGCAGTCCGGGATGCAGCCGATCCATGATCGACCAAAGATCCGAAATGCTGTTTTCCACTGGGGTTCCCGTAAGCCCAACGACGAAATCGATGTTCAGTGTCTTGGCCGCATGTGTGTTAATTGTGGTCGGTGTTTTCAGCTTCTGAATTTCATCAAAAATCACAAGTGGATACCGAATTCCGGCGAAACTGATATGGTAATTCGACAGCGTTTCGTAGGTTGTGAGGATGCAAGAAGTGCGGAGCAGTCGGTCTCTATCGAGAACACCGCGACCTTCAACAGTTTCCTTTCTAGCCCCCGCATCAGATTTGAATGCGCGAATGCCGCTTCCATAGACTTCCGTGATTGGCCCAATGCCTCCGTTCGACAAGTGTTTATCGTGCTCTTCGCTCCAATTCCTCAGCAAAGCGGTCGGCGCCACGATCAGAAATGGTCCCCGCCCGCCACCGGTCTCGTCAAGATTGTTATGTAGCCATGCAGCGAAAGCGAGCGTCTGAATAGTTTTTCCCAAGCCCATGTCATCCGCAAGCAGCACTCCAGGGCGACCGGTCTTCCAAG
This sequence comes from Pseudomonadales bacterium, assembly GCA_028279115.1. Taxonomy (GTDB): domain Bacteria; phylum Pseudomonadota; class Gammaproteobacteria; order Pseudomonadales; family Pseudohongiellaceae; genus UBA9145. Next base: position 9,017 of record JANQSV010000371.1, on the reverse strand, counting down.
TTTTAATCAGCCAATTGAAACCCTCAGTTTGATAATTGTGCAAATTGCTTTTCAGCAGACCCGGCGGCTTGTGGTCAATATCTGCGCGCCGTGGATGCAGTCCAAGTTTCAGGCAAAGGCTCTCAAGATTGTCATCTCCTTCCAGCGCATATCTGCCTGCCTTGTTGTGATCCTTTTCGGCATCAGCTTTTTCGTCTTCCAATGAAGTACGCGAACGTTTTTCGACGATCTCTGCAGCCATGTCGCGCAAAATGTCGATGGCAGCGAGGGTTTCTTCCGTGGCCGGCAGATCCGTCAACCCCTCGAAATTAAAGATCGATTCGCCTTCCGCGAGAGCGGATTCGCAAGCCCGGCGCAGGTCATTGAGTCTGTCTGGGGGGAATTCAATATTCTTTCCGTCGATTGTGAAACCGATTTTTTCCGGCAGCCATGTTGTGGGCGATGTTGGCAGCCAAGGCAATATCTTGGGCTGCCAGATTCCGATTCCATTGATCCACTCAGCGTACTGCCGGGTTTCCACGAACACTCCGCGCACCGCATCCGAGTTGGCCTCTTCGCCAAGCGCGTCGGCGAATGCCTGACGCGGATTCTTGATGAACGCGCGTCGTTCAACCGTGCCGCGCCGCTGCATTTTCTTCACTACGTCAAGCGCTTTGCGTAATGACGGATCGATGTAAACGTAAGTGTTGCGCGTCAGCGGATAGGACTGACGGCACGCGAAATCACGGTCGAATCGTTTCTTGACGAATATCTCCCCCAGTTCGTCGGGAAGGAGCGCGTCAGACTGGTCGACGAGCGTGTCCACGCCGCTTAGAGACGAACCGTCGTCGCCTGCATCTTCATCGGATAATGGATCAGCCAAAGGATCGCCGGCGAATAGATCATCCTTGTGCTTTGTCAAAATTGTTCTTCCGAATAGAACCGGGTCAAAAGTTATGCCTCTCTCTTGGTCGATCTCGGCGGAAAGAGATAGCGACGCGGCGTGAAAAATGCGCAGATCCTCAATGTAGCCGTCAGGACGAATCGCGCTGCTTTGATTTGTGGCGCATTTCAATGCGCGCTGGATTGCTTGCCACTGAATAACGCGCGATTCGCGCGTACTGGTATCCGCTTGTTGGAAAGCCTGAATAGCCCCAACCAATTCGAACAATTTCCCGGGAATCCGATAGCGGTGTTCTCCTTCGGTAGCAATGGCGCCATTCACGCGCAAACGCACCGGAGAAGTTCCATAGCGCATCCACTCAATGGCGATGTTAAAACCTGGCTCGTCTATCGTGCCATGGCTGCGGACTGCAAGCGCATGGGGAATTGCTGGAGGCAGATCCACCGATGCCGCCTGACTTTCGCTCAGAAATGCCACAATCGCATGAGGAACCAGGATCGTGTCTCCGTCCCGGCGAGCATCTTCCGCTTGCAAAAGAAATTCGAGCAAACCTGCGCCGGGCAATTTTGAGCGCACGTACTCCCAGTCGGACAAAGGAACAACTCTGGGGGCGCCGAAAAATCCGCCCTTAAGACAGGAAAATCGGATACCTTCCGAGTATGGTTCGATCCGCCACAAGAACGCCATCTTCAGACTACCCGGTAGTCTCGGTCGCGCAGATTGAATCCTGTTTTTCTACGAATAAACTCAGCGACTTGCCGTTGCCAGCTATAAGTATTCGAGGACATGTGGCTGATTTCCATGCCACCCGCAGGAGCCAGGTGTGGAGCGATGTCACCCGAGCGGTATTCTTGTTGATAAAGAGCTGGCGCACCCGGATCATTGGCTGGCCAAAAGATGCAGCGACCATTGTGGCTCCAGTCAATGGCGACATAGTCGCCAATTCGCATCATGAGTACAGCGTGTCCACGCTCGACTTGTTTCCAAGTGGCAACCAAACGTCCAAAATTCGCGTTTTTCCCAAATTCCCGTTTTACCCTTTCTGCGCCGTGCAGACCGAAGGCGACCCAAGCTTCCGATATAGCCCCTTTTTCGAGTAGCGCCATCCAGAACGCACGGCGGTATTCCCAGTGATTTTGGAAAGCGACTTGGTCGACGATTTCAAGAAATTGCCGCAAAGCCAGACGAGTCAGCCAGCGACGCGCGACCTGGGCGGCGTCAGGCATATTCACCCAGCGTTGTGGATATGTCCTTGGGTCGCCAATCCGCTCTAAAAGAACTTCCAGTATTCGGTTTTTGACCTCCTCATTTGGAGTTTTTTCCCGGAAAGGCAGCAGCAAGGTATTCACCAATGTGGTGTGGCCGCCCAGATAATGTAGTGGTTCTCCGGGTTCGTCGAACCAGGAAACCGCCTGGTTCACATGCACCAGTGCGGCCTTACGTTTAAGGTTGGCGGTGATTTGCGTCATGCCGCAGCGAAACACTCGAACGCCAAATCCCGAAGTCAGCGCTTCACCGCTCAAACCCCAACCGCGCAGGAATTCAAAAGGCGCTACTTCTCGATCAAGGCAGTATTGCGCGATCTTTTTCGGACCAATTACGGGGTCAAATACCGTGAAGTCTTTGTTGAATTGGTATAGGTTGGGCAATTCCGCGCCGACTTTTCTCTTCAAAGTCTGTGCAACAAGACTGATACCCGCCCGGGATTCATCGAAAAAGCGAAAGTAGACTGTCGCGAGTGTGCGAATTCGCGACCGCTTGCCATCCGACTCAATTTTCCCCAGCAATGCGCGCAAAAGTTTCGTTTGACGTGCGATCTGATTCTCGCCGTACCAGATGCACAGCGGCGCGAAGCGAAAATCCCGGCGTTCGATTTCTTCGACCGTGTTGTTGTATAGGCACCCAATCAGGCGTTTCTGAATCTCGCCTAGATCGGGCGGTTCGCGCAATATCCCGCCAAGGCCAAATTTCTCCGTGATCTCTTTTTCGCAATCGGTTGTTCGCGGCCTGTCGGGAAGCGATTCGCGCACAAATACCGGATACCGGTGATTCGTCAGTTCGTTGGCGACGCTTCGCAATGTCATAGTTCTAACTGTACAGTGTTGGATTGGCGCCGCTCTCCTTCAAGCACTTGACTATGGGAAACTCCCATCACGAAACGAAGATCGATCCGTCGGTTCTGCCCCTTTTCCTCTTCGGTCTGTCCGACATTGACCGGTCGATTTTCACCGTAGCCCGAGATACTGAAAAGAAATTGTCCGTCATCATTCGAGAGCTTGGTCGCAACGCGCGAGGCACCGTCGAGTTCGATGAAGGTATTGATGGCCCGACGCGCCGACAAATCCCAATTGTAGCCCTGCGGACCATCTGAATCGGTATGCCCTTCGACGAAGACCGCTTCGAGTCTGATGGCGTCGGGAATCTCCACGCGGCAACCGACTAAATCGGCCCCTGGTGACGCGCGCGAGTAGCAGGGAAGAATCGCATCGAGAGCAAGGGACAATTGCGTGATCGCTTCCGCGCCTTCAGGAGACAAAACGGCTTCATCGCTCGCGAATAGTATCTCGTCGGGCAATTGCAGAACCCCATTTTCCTCCCTGACGATAACGCGAATGCCAACCTCCCGAAGCTGATTTTCGATATCGCGCAACATCTGAGTACGCACGCTGTCGGCGGTTTCCTGAGTCTGGCGCAAGTCTTCGGTTTCGATCTTCAGCATCAGACCGAAAGCCATGAGCATGATGATGAAAATGAACAGCAGGCCAACCATGATATCGGTCATGGAAACGAAATAGCTTTCTTCCGTCTCTTCGCGAGCGGAGCGAACTAGACCCAATTCGTTGATATCTGGGGATGCCATGGGGTCCGCCTACCTCCTCGCGCTCGCGCTGCTTTGCCTTCCGTCCGCACCTCCAAGAGTGTCGGAGAACTCGTCGATCGATTCCCGGATGCCGTCGATGCCCCCCGCCAGACCAGTCAAGGCTTGTTCGAACGAATTGTCAAGATCACGTACGAACTTTTGGGCAATACCTTGCTGATTTTCAACCGCTTTCTGTAATTGGGTAAACGCTCGTTCGAGATCTTCGTCAACCGCCTCGAAGCGTTCCTTGTAGCTGTTCCATGCCGATTGCAGCGCCGTGGATACGGCGGACAGGTCTTTCGAAACCGCTTGCACGATGGTTGCGGCACCGTCGATTTTTGTGGCCATCGATAATACCGAACGTTCAAGAAGAGACGCGCTCTCGCTCAAACTTTGGCCTACGCGCTGGAACGGCTCTAAACCCGAATTGATCGAGCGCGAGGCACTTTCCAATGAACGCGCCGTCTCGTGTCCGCGTTCGGAAACAACTGACATTGCGCTTCCTTGGCGCTCAAGCTGATCCTGAAGCGTTGTTAGGGAATTTCCCACGCGATCAAGCGAGCCTTGAACGCCATTGACGCTTTGGCCGAGAGTTTCGCGCAACTGCTGCGCGAAGTTTGCACTGTTCTCGGCATTTTCGTTGGCGGAATCCGCAAGCGCGCGGGCTGCTTTCGCCACCTCGTCCGAAAACGCGGCCGATGCGTCGCGGCTTTGCGAAGTGAGTTGCCGGCCCATCTCCTCGCTTTGACTCAAGAGCCGTTCGAGGCTGTCACGCAGACTCGAACCGAAAGAGTGCCCGGCCTCGCCTAGTTGAAGTTTCAACCCCTCCACCAGGGACCGCATGGAGTCGGCGACTTCGCGCATGGTCGAATCGAGCCGCTCGGCGCCTTCGGCCAAGCGCCGCGAGAAATCGTCGCCGCTCGAACTCATCGCGCCTTGCATGGCTTCCAGCGTTCCGGTCAATTGCGCGAGCGTCGAAGACATCTGCTTAAGATGTTGACCGCTCGATCCTTCTAGTGATTCCGTGAAACTGTTTACCATGTTTTGCAAGCCCCCAGTCGCGCCCTCGCGCACCTTATCGGATGATTCCTGCACGGCATCGACAAGGGGGCGCATCGCGTCAGCAAGCATAGTAGGAACTTGTTCGCGGAACACATTGCCGATACCGTCCGCAACCGACATTGCCACCTCGGTATTGAACTTTTTGATCTCGGAAAGTTGTTCTTCAATGGTGTCGCGAACATCAAAAAATATGCGCTGCGGCGTCGCAAAGCTCATTCTCTCTTCTATGGCTTCGCACAACGCTACGAATCCTCCTTCAATCCAGAGCGTATAAAATCTGAACGAAATAGAGAGTGCGATTGAAGAAAGCAGGCCAGCGATTGATGTCCAGAACTTGAAAGTCGCTGCGGCAAGCAGGTTACGCAGACCTTCTACGGCTTCGCTGGCGTCGCCGCCAACCGAGTTATTCGCGAAGTACAGTGCCGCCACGAGGCCAACGAAAGTGAGGAGAAGTCCAACCCCGACAAAGTAATTTGGGATATGCGGCATGAGCCGCAGAGCTGTGCTTTTATCTAAAGCGCAGTTGTAGTTGATGAACGTGTGCGGGCGAGTCGTGTTCTGGACGATACCCTCGTCGAGTTTGGGTTCGACCAGCGTTTCCCGAAACTCGCTATACGCATGTCCGATGAGCCGGTCAGACTCCAATCGCTGCGATACTTCGTGGAAATTTTTTGCAAAGCTCCGCTCGTCGTGGCTTTCGACGAATTTCCGAGCTTTCCGCAAAGCGCGTAAAATCGGCGACACTATGAACAACAGATATGCGAGCAGCATGACGGCGAAACTCGCCAATATCGCCGCGGCCAAAACCAGGGGAAAAGCGTCGTCTTTGAACTGAAGAAACAGCCAATCGGCAATTCCCCGCATGAAACTTGCTACAGCTTCGGGTAGAAGAGAGATCGCGACAATGGAAAGCGCGATCGTCACAAGCATGGCAAAGCCCGCGTATCCGCGTGACCGAACTCGCCTTTCCTTTCCCATTCGCTTGCCTTGCTCTTCTGTTTTCGCCTTCAGGAGCCGCTTTTGTGCCTTGCTCTTCGGGAGGCTTGCAAGAATAACCCAACGAAAGAAGTTCGCAAAATTTCCGCATTTAGTTCTTCGGCGGCCTTAGGTTGGCTATGTGGGCGACAGGAACTTGGTCGGTTCGCCGCAATGGGAGATTCGCAGAATTTCGCGCGGGCGCGTACATCCTACAAAAAAAAGTTGGCGTTCCCGGGCTTCGATCATCGCCTTGTCGGCATCGCTATACGCGGATGCCAAGGCCGAGGCGTGCGGAATGATGTCGTTTTCGCAACCAACAATGGCAACTGCTCGAAATTCCAGCCCCTTTGCGCTATGGAGCGTCCCGACATGAATGGCGCCAGTTCTAGTGAAGTCGTCTTTGCCGATTACATTCGCCGGGATGCCGAGAGTCTCAAAAGCGGGCGCCACCCGCTCTTCCAACAAATTGCTGTTTCGGGCGAAAACAGCGATTTGGTCAGGTTTCACGTCTTGCTGAACAAGGTCTCGTAACCAGTCCGCGAGTTTTCGGGATTCTTGATCGGGAGTCTCGCATCGCTCAACCAGGGGCGCCGGACCCGTCATCAGAGAAACCGCTTCCGCCGATTCAAACTCGTCGTCGCGCCCCATATCGGCCTTGCCGAGAACATCGGTCGAAAACTTATTAACTTGCTTTGTCGTCCTGTAGTTCAACACAAGAGTCGAACCCCGCCCGCGTAGATCAACCCCCTCGCGATGCCAAGGAAAGGGATAGCGATAGATACGCTGGCTGGAATCGCCCGTGAAGAAATGACTGAATTCTCCCTGCGGCGCAAGTGACATCAGGAAACGTATCTCGCGGGGGCCAAAGTCCTGCGCCTCGTCCGCCACCACATGGTCAAAGGGATATCGACGGCGTGTTTCCAATACCCGTTTTCCGGCATCGGCTAAATCCGCCCAAGTCATGCGATTCTCGCCGCGCATCTGCGCTCGCACACTTTCGAATACCGGCCAAACCGCGGCCCGACGATCTGACGAAATAGGTGTGCCCCGACCCGAGCGATCAACTTGTTGATATGTTGCCAAATCGTTCACACCCCAGTAGTCAACTACGGCATCGAATTCGGACCGCAGGAAGTTTTTCGATACACCGATATCCGCGTTGCCAGCCATTGCCGTATCAATATAGGCATCGAGCTCCTTCGGTTGAACCGGCGCAAACGAAAAGCCGTCTGCCTCGGATGCTAGGTCGTGCGCGAATTTGTGCAGGTGCTCAACATGGATACGCCGCCGCACGTCTCCGGTCGCTCCGGCAAGCATGTTCAATCCTGATTCAAGGCTAACGACGAGTGGGCGAGAGTACGTCGTCAATAAAATATTCGCGCTCGGGAACTTTCTTGCAAGAAACACCGCGCGATGCAGAGCGACAACGGTTTTGCCGGTTCCGGCCCCTCCCGAAACACGTGCCGGGCCTCCGTAGTTCCGTTCAACCGCGTCACGTTGCGTTGGATGAAGAAAGACAGCCCATTGACTCCAAGGATAGTCAAGCGCTTGGCGAAGCGCCTGTTCGTCGGTAGCCGTCCAGAACCTGCGGCGGGCATCGGGGTGATCGAAAGGGTCCACCGTTATCTTGTTGTCAATGTCTATCTGGTATTGCGCGGAGGGCTCGTGGACCATTGTCTCAGATTTGGGCCGCTCGCCATCCGCTAGTTTGGATAATGCCTCGAATGCTTCTTCCGGTAGATTGTCGGCAATCCGCAAAAAACCGTCTGTATCCACCTGTTTAACCGTCTGAAGCCAAGCTTGGGGGACGCCCAGTGAAAGCAGGAGTTCGTCGTCTTCATTTGCGAAGATTGGTGGAAACTGGACGTTTCGCTCGATGTACTTGATCCGCTCGCGAATCACTTCCTCAAATTCGACGAGTTGCGCCGCGCCCGTAACAGAGTGGACTTCAATACGCCGACGGTTTGCCCAGTTGTATGCATCGTCATGGTGGCCGACGTAGCAGAAAACCATCCGACCTTTGTCTCGCAGTGCAATGATTCGAATATCCATTCCAACTGAAATCGAACAGAAGCGATTTTCTCTGGTATTGAGCCCATGCAGTCGATGGCCTGGCTTTTCCGGGTTCAGCATGAAGTCGGTTGGCACCTGCTTTACTCGCGATTGTTCTGCCTTTGTAAGCCGTGCAAGAGACTTCTCGAACGTTTTCGCCAATCCAACTTGATTCATTGGAGTGGCCCACAGTCCAGTTCAAGTCGAGCGTACTCCTCCAGTGTCATCTTCTTTTGTCGAGACGAAGACCAAGTCTTCAGGAACTGATCCCAAATGGCATACAGTTCAAAATTATTCATTAATTCATTCCAATTAAAATTGTTATCGTAGAATGCAGTGTATACATCGAAGCGCTTTAGTCATTCCTCCTATCGCTGCATTTCGCCATTGGCCTGGATGAGGAAGGGGCCGGGCTCTCGATAACTGCGCTTCAGCAGGGTTACGAGTTCCTCGGCGGTGTCGGCGGTTGCGCCCGGCACGCCGAAGCTTGCCGCCATCGCCACCCAGTCGATATCGGGATTGTCGATGTCGAACAGGCTCGCGGCGATTTCACCGGTTTCGGCGATGCCGAGCCGCGAGTATTCGATGTTGAGGATGTTGTAGGTGCGATTGGCGAAGATCAGCGTGGTGACGTTGAGACCTTCCCGGGCCTGGGTCCAGAAGCTCTGGTTGGTGTAGGCCGCGCCGCCGTCGCCGAGCAGCGCGAGCACCGGACGGTCGGGACAGGCGAGGGCGGCGCCGGTGGCGACCGGGCCGCCCTGGCCGATGGCGCCGCCGGTGAGGCTGAGCCAGCTATTGGGCGCGGTGTTCTGGCAGAAGAAGTAGGCCGCGTTGCCGCCGCCGGAGTCGGTGCAGACGATAACTTCTTCGGGCATGGTCGCGGCGATGGCCTGGATGATGTTGCGCGTGCTCAACGGGCCTTCGGGAAGCGGAATTTCGAGACGTTCGAAGCGTTTCGCCGCTTCCTTTTCGGCGCCAAGCCTTTCCGCCAGTCGTTCGAGCGCGTCAACGGAATCTTCCTCGACCGCGGTGAGGCGGCTGACCGCGCAGCCATCCGGCAGCAATCGTCCCGGCACGTTCTGATAGGCGAAGAAGCTTGCCGGCGCTGCTCCGCCAACAAGTACGAGTTGTCTGGCGCCGGTGGTTTCCGCCAGCACCTGTTCGGGGAAGTAGGGCAGGCGT
>JANQSV010000357.1 GCA_028279115.1 Pseudomonadales bacterium | reverse complement strand
TCCAACTGATCGTGCGCGAGGTCGTGCCGGCGCCGTTGGCGCAGGAGAAGGTGACCGAATGAGTGCCCGCCGCGTAAGGGCCGGCCTCGACCGAGCCGCTCGTGGGAATCGCCGTGCCCTGGTACTCGCAGGAATCGGCGCCGCTGCTGCCCCAGCTCAGCGTGACCCTGCCGGTGCCGGCCTTGACGTTTTCCGGCTCCGCGCATGCGCAGGCCCCCACGATCTGGGGGAGCGCCTCGCCGGAAAACGTCAAGGCCGGCACCGGCAGGGTCACGCTGAGCTGGGGCAGCAGCGGGGCGCCCAGACGCCGCAGACGGAATCCCGCGCGCCGCCCGCCCGTCGGGGCGATCACCCGGTTGTCGTCAAACATGAATTCGCCCGATTTCCTTGCCCGTCCCTTCTTGGGCGGGCGGTCGAAAAATTCCCGGAATCCCCCGCGGCAGGCTTTCCCGCCGAAACCGCAAGCTGGAATCTATAATTTATATTCGGAAAAAGCAAACGGTTGTGCGAGCAAAAGCTCTTGCTTGTCCGAACTTGATTTTGTGTATCATGTCGTGATACACAATAGCGATGATCGTCAGCACTCGGGGAAAGCTTGCCGCGGCAGCAGTTCAAGGACGATTCGGCAAGGGCTTCCCTGCTGATCTGGTCAAGCGTACACGGGCAATGCTTTCAGCTCTCGATGCCGCTTTTGTAGTCGAAGACCTGCGTTTTCCTCCAGGGAACCACCTGGAGGCCTTGAGCGGAGACCGTGCGGGGCAGCACTCGATACGTATCAATGACCAGTGGCGCATGTGTTTTGCATGGACCGAACAAGGTCCGAGTGAAGTAGAGATCGTGGATTGCCACTGAGAGGACTTTGAGATGAGTCTTGTCACACAGCCTTCCCATCCGGGCGAAGTGCTCATGGAACTCTATCTTCTACCTTTGGAGATGAGCATGATCACACTCGCCAAGCGGCTGGATGTGCCTCGCACCCGGATCGAACGTCTGGTCAGGGGTCAGACCGCCCTGAGCGCGGATACGGCAATGCGCTTGGCCGCTTTCTTCGAGACTACGCCGGAATTCTGGATGAACTTGCAGCGCGCCTGGGATCTGGCGCGCGCGCGTGAAACTGTCAACGTTTCGGGAATAAGGCCACTTGAGAAAGAGTTCGGACAGGCAGGCGGCCTGTCCTCAATAGCCTAGTGCTGCTGAGTCCAATGAAGAATTTGACGACGACTACTGTTCCAAACTGTTTCGCGGTGCTGGCCTTGCTTTGGTCGGGCTTCGCCGCCGCTCAGGAAATGACCGTCGAGGAGCGCATCGGCGTCGCGGAGTCTATTTTGCAGGCCGTCGATGAGCAGGCTCGCGTCTGCATCGAGCGACTTGCAGAGTCTGCGAACTCCGTGCAACCCGAAGAATGCGCCGGCTTTCTGACTTCGATCGACGGCGATGTACTCGCCGGCTACCTGGAACATTGCGCCAAACTCAAGCAATGGCGCGATGCTTACGTGGAGAATCCGCCGCCGGCCGGACCCGACAGCGAGCGCGACCGGCAACGCCTCATGGGAGTCGAACGGGTCTGCGGTGAGAATGCGCTGCGGCAGCGCACCGAATTCGTCGCAGTCGCTTTTGATGAACTCAACGAACGCCTCTCGCGCCGCGCCAGCGGCCTGTCGCTGCAACGACGCATCAGCGAACTCGAATTCCGGTCAACTCTCGGCGGCTGGCAAAACGAACTCGACGCAAGCAATTCCAACCGCCGCGTCCGCGGCGAAACCCTGCAACAGTTCGATCAACTCGAAGAAGAACTCATCCGCCAGCAGATCAATCGCCCGCGTCAAATCCAGTACTGAGTCCGATGGGCCTTGCCGCAAAGAAATAGAAATGTGCGCTGTTTTGCGGCAGACTTTGGCGGTTGGCGGCAGGAATGGGAACCATCATGCACACAACGACATCGCGCGCGCTTCTCGTGATTTGCAGCCTTGGGCTGCTGTTGGCGGCTTGCTCGGATTCGGCGGAAGACAGTTCGGCACAGCAGGTTTCGGCGGCAACGAACTTCGATACCACGCTCACGATGCGGGAACTCATGCTGTATGTGCTTGAACCCGCGGCGGACGGACTCTGGAGCACGGCGGGCTGGGTCGAGGACCGGGAAGGTTATCGCGAACTCTATCCCACCACCGACGAAGGCTGGGAGCATGTGGTCGCGAGCGCGGCCATGGTGGCCGAATCCGGGAACCTGTTGACGCTGCCCGATCGCGCGCTCGATAACGACGCCTGGATGATTTATGCCGAGGGCCTGACCCAGGCCGGATTCAGGGCAATGGCCGCCGCGGCGACCCGCAACAAGGAAGACCTGTTCCAGGCCGGCGCCGACATCTACAGCGTCTGTTCCGCCTGCCATCAGGCATACGACCCCGAAATCAACAGCCGCTTTACTTCGGATTGATCGAAATGCCTGCGCCACGGGACTACCAGGCAACGTTTCGGCTGCTGATCGGAGTATTTCCGCTGCTGGCGGCAGGTCCGCTGCTGGCCCATACCATCGAAGGTTCGGACGCCGCCTTCGTACAGAATATCGACGGTCCCGCCATCGGCCCGTTCATCTACCTCGGCGCCAAGCACATGGTTACCGGCTACGATCATCTGCTGTTCCTGGTCGGCGTGATTTTCTTTCTCTACCGGCCCGGTCACATCGTCCAGTACGTCACCCTGTTCGCCATCGGCCACAGCATCACGCTATTGTTCGGCGTACTCGCCGACCTGCGGGTAAACCCCTATTTCATCGACGCCATCATCGGTCTGTCGGTCGCCTACAAGGCATTCGAGAACATGGGCGGATTCAGGCGCCTCGGGTTCGAGCCGAATACCCGGATCGCTGTGTTCGTATTCGGCCTGTTTCACGGTCTCGGACTGGCGACCAGGTTGCAGGAATTCGAGCTTTCGGACAACGGACTGATCGCCAACATTCTCAGTTTCAATGTCGGCGTCGAGATCGGTCAGATCCTGGCGCTGTCGCTGGTCTACATCGGGCTGAGCGTTTGGCGAACGAGCGGCTCCCATATGCGCCACGCCTTCGCCGCCAATACCGTGCTGCTCGGCAGTGGTTTTCTGTTGACGGGATTCCAGCTCAGCGCATTCGTGCTGCCGGCCTAGAGGAATAGCCATGAATCAACAGTCCGCACCGCCTTCGCGGAAGAGCCTGATGATCGCGAGTGTCGGCGCTTTTCTGGTTTCCGTGCTGGTCTTGCTCGCTTTCGTCTTGCCGGCCGAATTCGGCCAGGATCCTCTCGGCATCGGCGGCGTATTGAGATTGACCGCCCTCTCCCGCGGCGCCAATCCTTTCGAAGAGCAGGTCGAAGTGCATCGGGAGGACTATGTCGAGTTTGAACTGGGTCCGTTCCAGTCGGTCGAATACAAGTACCTGATGGACCTGGATGCGCCGCTGGTGTTCAGTTGGCTGGCGGAGGGAGAGGTGTACTACGACATGCACGCCCATACCGAGACCACGGAAGAGGAAGAGGAGGTAGTGCAGATCTACGAGCAGGGAACCGCGGGCCGGCGGATGGGTTCAATGCATGCGGCTTTCACTGGCCTCCACGGCTGGTTCTGGGAAAATCGCAGCGCGCAAACGATCCTGGTGCGGCTATACACCGCCGGCTTCTATCAGACGTCCACGGTCTTTCGCGACGGTGGCGACTTCGAGCGCGTGATTGAACCTGTCGCCATTCCGTGAAACGCCGATTGCCGCATGGCCCCCACCAAATTCGCTCCGCGAATTTGACCCCCCCAGAGAGGGAGTGAGTGGTCGCCGGAATTTCAGGCGGCAAAAAGCCCGACCGTTTATCCAACCTGACAGACGGTCGGGTTTGAGGCTTGTTTTCGGTTCGTTCTAGTTCTGCTCGGTCGGGTCAGAGCCGTCGCGGGGAGCGCCGGTGCCCGAGCTGCCCATGAACAACTTGCGGCCGTCCGGGAAAGTGATGTCCCGGCCGTTTGCGCGGCAAGTGGGATCGCACAGGCGATCCTTGCTCTGGTAACCGGTAACGATGATATCGGTGCCAAGCACCAGGGAGTTGCGGTTGATGCCGCGGCGCAGCAAGGTGTTGGGCGTACCGCCTTCCACCATCCACGGGCCGGGATCGCGAGTGGACTCGGGATCGTTGTTCTCCAGATGAATCCAGGTGTGCGGATTGATCCACTCCACGCGGGTGATGGGACCGCCGAGACGCACCGGCAGGTTGGCGTCGAATTCCGCGGAGAAAGCGTGATGCGCGGTAGCCGTCGGCTTGATGGCCACTACGCCGACCGCGGCAACCGCCGCCAGAGCCAACAATTTGATCTTCATCAATCCACCTCTTTACTTTTTTACTTTACTTGCTGTCGCCAAGAGTTTCGTATGAGGACAATCCTCGCCATTCTATCCAAAGGCCCGAGCGAATGCCAAGCGGCTTTCGCCGGTTTGGGGCCGGTTTTTACTGCTGATTCTGCTGCTCCCGCAGCATTTCCCCGCGCAAGCGCCGCTCGAACTCACCGCCCCTGCGATATTGTCCATACATCAGTTCCTCGACGAATTCCACACACTTGAATTGCGGCAATTCGTAGCCCTCTTCCAGCCGGCGATACAATGGCATGCTGATGGTCCAGGGCTCTTCGAAAACCGCCGGATCTTCCATGGTGGCGGTATACATGATGACGTTCTCGCCGACCATGTCATAACGCTCGGTTACCGTAAGCTGATTGCTGTGGTAGTTGCCTGCGCGGTCGAACCAGGTTTGGTCGTTCTGTCCGGTTACCTCGACCACGAAAGTGTCGCCTTCCCAATAGCCATGAGATTGGCCCATCCAGGAATCGAGCGGAGCGGGACCCGGGTCTTCAAGAAAAACATTGCGCACCGAACCGGCGAAGGAGTAGGCGATGAAAAACGCGCTCTCACTCTGGAATATCTGGAACGGGTGCGGCAGATAGGCGGCCCGCGGCACGCCCGGCATGAAGCACTTGATCTCCGGGTCCAGGGCCAGCCAGTTCTCCCGATTCTCATCGCGCCGCGCCAGCGCTTCGGGTCGATATGGAATCACGCCTCCCTCAACAACGCCGAAGCTGGCGGGCACCGAGCCCACCGCGCCGAGAGCGACGACTTCAGGGCCGGGAACCGGCACGAAATCACCGGGAACCAGGTGATACGCGGCCCTGGGCGGCGCCGGCTCGAGATTGTCGTTGGCGTTCATGAGAACTTGCCAGATGCCGTTCAGGTCCGGCCTGCCGCCCGGCGTCCTCGGAATACCCCGAGCGCCGGATTCCGCGGCCTGGGCGACATCGCCGCCACCGCTTGCCGTGTCCTGGGAACAGCCCGCGAATGCCGCGGCAAGAGTAAAGAGCAACCATTTTGTCTTCATAATTCAGCCTACTCTCGGAAAGGGAGCAGTTTCTGGGCCATTGATGGTTTTCACCTCCAGCAGCCGCCCATCCCCATTTCTGTTAAAGGAGAGAATATCGTAACCGGCGCCGTCTCCGTATTCAATCGATCCCTTCGAACGTCCAATTTTCCATTGCAGGACACGATTTCGATCGGCTTTATTGAATTTTCCGCCGGCAAGCTCCGTTCGAAGCATTTCCAGATAGTCAGCAACGATGATCTGTATCTCTTCGCTGCTCCAGGCTTTTCCAGCCTTATTCATGGTCTTGTTGTTCTCAAGAGTTTCTGCTCATAATTCTGAACTCGCCCAATCTGAATGTCACTACCACAAAGTCGAAACCGGAACAGCGACCATTCGTTCGTCGAAATGTATGGTTTGATGATGATCGTAGAGAACAATTCCAAGAGCGAACCTATCTCCGGCTCCTGCCGCGAGACGGAGAAGACCCTTGAAGTCCGCCGCAGTCACAGTCGCAGATGCTTTTACTTCTATCCCGACGACTCGTCCGCCATGGTCCTCAATCACGATATCCACTTCATTGCGGTCCTTGTCGCGAAAATGCGAGAAGACATACCGATCTTCCGACCAATTCGCGATCTTCATCAGTTCGGCAAGAACAAAGGTTTCAAGCAAAGACCCGAACGGAGTCCGGTCTCGGCTCAGACTCTCAGGCGAGATACCTTTCTGCGCGGCTAGCAAGCCGGAATCAAGAAAGTGCAGCTTGTGGGATTTCGTTACTCGCTTGATTGTGTTCGTGTACCAGGGTTGCAGGTTTTTGACGAGAAATAGGCTTTGGAAAACACTCAGGTACTTGCGAGTGGTTACGTGGTTCATTCCCAGAGGCGCGCCCAGCGCGGTATAGTTGGTTAGTTGTCCAGAATGCTCGGCAAGGATCCGCAGCAGTTTCGGCATCAGGTCCAGTTGGTCAATTCTCGCCACATCCGCGATATCCCTTTGCAGGATTGCATCGATATAACTCATGTGCCAGTCGAGACGCCGCTTCCAGGCGGAGCGGCTGAGCGCTTCAGGGTAACCGCCCGCCAATACAGTTTCAACCAGACCGTCTCCGTTAGTCGAAGATCCTGGCTTGGGAATCCCGGCGGCGAATACCTGATCGAGAAAGCTTGTGGATTTGCCACGCAATTCCGCCTGCGCCAATGGCAATAAATTTATGATCTCCATGCGACCGGCAAGTGAATCCGCCACGCGCGGCAAGGTCATCAGATTCGCTGAACCGGTGAGCAGGAATCGGCCGGGGCGCGGGTCTTCGTCGACCGCCGCCTTTATTGCCAGAATCAGATCCGGCGCTCGCTGGATTTCATCGATGACCAGCCTGTCGCGGCCGCGGATAAAACCGACGGGATCGTTTTCGGCGGCATTGATAGTTGTCTGGACGTCAAGGCTGACGAAAGGAATATCGCTTCCTGCGATTTGCCGGACCAATGTGGTCTTTCCTGACTGCCGGGGGCCGCAAACAAGCACAACCCTCGTGTCTTCGAGAGCTTCCCGGATTTGCCTTTCTACAAAACGAGGATACATATCGCCACCTGAATAGCTTGACCTTCAAATTCCTCAAGCGACCAATTAAAAGCCTGTGGCCGACTAATTGAAAGCTTTCATACGACCGACTGAAAGTGTACTTCCGACCAATTGAAAGTCAAGATCCGGCCAATCGAAAGTAAACGGTCGGCTAGGCCACTTCGGCCCGGGCTGTTCCCAGGCCTTTGACCGTAATTACGAAGACGAGCAGGCAGAGGGCGGTCAGGGCGGCGGCCGCGATGAAGGACATTCCGGGGAAATAGGACGCGGCGTCCGGGGCGCTGTACCAGGCGAACAGTTGCGTCATCAGCAATGGGCCGGGAATGGCGGTTATGCTGCTCAGGCTGCTGAGGGCGCCTTGCAGTTCGCCTTGGGCGTTGGCGGATATCTGCGACGTCATTACCGCTTGCAGCGCGGGGGCGACGAAACCCGAGATCGAGGCAACCGCCAGCCAAGGATACAGTTGCCGGTTCCGCATCGATGCAGGCATGGAATCCCCATCCAGCCACGAATGGCAAGTCTCTCACTTTGCGATCCGCCACGAAAGCTCCTTATTCAGCTGCGCTTGTGCGGTCTCGGGTATCCGCGACTCCGCAACGGATCATCAGGCGCGGCCCGAGCGCCGCTCTTCCGCTTTACAATAACGAGCGACGTATTCGTCGTGTGACGGCATGCCCTCGACCGCTTGCCGGATTGCCGTCTTCAGGCCGGCCAGAGCCTGCGCGAGTTGCTCGCTGTCCCGCGCCTCGGCGAAGGGATGGCAAGCGCGCGGAACAATATTCTGGCCGATCATGACAGCCAACCAGCTTGTCGTCGAGAATAGTCTGCCGGAGGCGGCGCCCGACAGGAGAGCATCACCGGAATCCATATGGCCAAAGCTGCGAAACAAATCCATCCTGTTTCGCAGGGTGTCGGGCATGCGCATGTTTCTGGCGGCGTCCCAAAATGAATTGTCGCGTTCGTTCGCGTGGTAGTGCAGAATCAGCAGATCCCGAACCTCGTCGTACATGATTTCGGTCAAGCGGTTGAACTCGTCGATTTTCATCCGCTCGCAGTCGGCATGCGGAAACATGGCCATCAATCTGAGAATGGAATCCTGCATCAGGTGGATGCCGGTCGACTCCAGCGGCTCCAGCAATCCCGCCGACAACCCGATCGCCACGCAGTTGCGGCTCCAGAATTTCCGCCGCCGGCCGGGCAGGAATCGCAACCGCTTCGGCTCCGTAAGCGGCTCGCTTTCCAGCTTGTCGAGCAGCAGGGCCGTGGCTTCGTCGTCACTGCAATTGCCGCTGCGGTAAACGTAGCCGTTCCCGGATCTGTGCTGTAGCGGTATGCGCCACTGCCAGCCGTGTTCCCGGGCGATCGCCCTGGTGAACGGCGGCAGCGGCCCTCGATTCGCGGCCTGAACCGCCACGGCGCGATCACAAGGCAGCAGGTGCGACCAGTCTTCGAATCCGACGCCCAGCACCCGCTCAATGAGCACGCCGGCGAAGCCCGTGCAATCGACGTAGAAATCGGCTGCGATCCGGCGGCCGTCGGCAAGCGTCACCGCATCGATAAAACCGTCGCCGCTTCTCAGCGCAACGTCGGCGATTTCGCCTTCCATCCGGCTGACGCCACGCCGCTCCGCGTATCTGCGGAGATAGGCGGCGTAAAGACCCGCGTCCAGATGATAAGCATAATGCATATTTGAAAGAATCGATGCCGGATCGGCGGAGGCCGCGGCGAACTTGCCGGCGCTCGCCATCTGTGCCGAAAGGCTGTAATCACACAGGTCGGACTCACCTCCACCCTCCTCCAACCCGCGGCCGCGCAGCCAATAGTGGTGAAAGGGAACCAGGTCTCCGGGGAGATGCGCGCCGAGCTTGCCGAACGGATGAAAGTAGGAATGGCCGGGGCGGAGCCAGTCCTCGAATCGGATGCCGAGCTTGAACGTCGCCGACACTTCCCGCATCAGCTCGGCTTCGTCGATGCCCAGGAGCCGGTGGAAAATGCGAATGGGAGGCACGGTCGCCTCGCCCACCCCAACGGCGCCGATCCGGTCGGATTCGATCAGCGTAACGTCACATGTCCGCGCGCGCGTGCTCTGGTTGGCGAAAGCCGCCGCCGTCATCCATCCGGCGGTTCCGCCGCCGGCGATCACGACATGGCGAATGTGATTTCGGGACATCGTTCGATCCACTTGCATATTTACATGGCGAACAAACTTGCCTCGGGCGCGCCGGGCCGTTCCGGTCCACCGACGAGAAACTCGCCCACCGTGCCTTCCACCAGCGGATCCAGGCCTGCGATACGGGCGAACAACGCGGAATTGCCGGCGCCGAGCGCACACGGAGAGAGTCCGAGATCGGTCGCCACCAGGTACAAGGTCTGGTAGAGAGCGCCGGTATTGCGGAGGATGTTTGCGTAGCCGATCGACCTGTATTTCCATGTCGCCCGCGCGAACCTTGCGGTAATGGCGAGCACGACCTGCGGATCGGCCTCGTCTCCAGACGCCCATTTCGCATCCGCCGCGATCCGTGCGACATCGGCGTCCCTGGCCGGTATCCCGACCAGGGCATGATGCGAAGCATCGTAGTGGTATATGCCGGGCTTCAGACCGTCGCATTTCGCGACGATCGGATAGATTTCCAGTTCATGGCTCCCGCCGGCGCTCGGATACGGCCGGCTGGCGACTTCATAAGAGCACGACTGCCCGAAAGGACCGGTGGCCGGCACGGTGCGAACCGAGTCCGTCCGAGCCGAGCGGTCGAGCAGGACGCCAAGATCGTGAACCGATAACGGGCGAGTCGCATCGTATCGCCGTTTGGAGCGTCGCCGCTCCAGCACTTCCGCCAACGTGGCCCCTCCCGTGGCGGGCGGTGCGCGGGAAAGCTCAATGCGCTTGCCAGGCCAACGGGCGCGCCGCGCAGGCAACGGATCGATCTCCGCAACGAAAGGGAAGCAGGCGCCCGACATGTCGTGGTGCCACCCCTTGCGATGATGCGCGTGGAACAGCAGATCGTGGAACTCCCACTGTCTGAGGATGTCCCGGCGCGTATCGTCTTCCGGCACTGCCGTTTCCAGGAATCCAGCGGCGGCCAGGGCGCGGCGGACGAGAGGCAATTCCAGCGCCTCCAGGTCGGAGACAAGCAGGCGAGCGCCGCACAAGGGCGACTCCACGAGCCATGTCCGGCCATCGCGTCGCAAGCAGGCGAAGCGGTCGAGGCCGCGGCCGGACGCGGGCGCGCGGCGCGCGAGAGACGGCACATAGGAGTTCCACTGCGGGGCAATAACGGCCTGCTCCCTGGCGTCCTCCACGAGTGGAAACTCGATGATTCCCGCCCGGCACAGCATATGCAGCTTGCGCGAAAAAGCGGTCGCATGCCATTCGCCGCCGGTCGCGGCGATCGAGTCCCACAACGCGCGCAACGGCGCGCCTTCGGTGAGCCGGCGAACCGCCGCACGGTAGCGGGATGCGTCTTCCAGAACCCGAACCTCACGCCCGTCGTCGGTTTTCAGGATCAAGGCGCTCCCTTCTTCAGACTCCTCCAGTTTCCAACCCGCACGAATGCGAAAGCAAATTGCCTGCTCATTCAGCAAATCTTCAAAGGCCATAGAGGAACTTCCGCCGCAAATTTACTCGATCATTCCGATTTGATAGCATCGATCAAAGAGAATAACACCATATTCCGATGCCGAGCGATGGACAGCCGTTGAACCCGATGAGTTTCCACGACGGAATTTGAGGGACAGCACGCCAGGTCGGAACGGTAAGAAAGCGGACAAGTTCGATGAGAACGGAAGGTGACGCGGCAGTTGGCATCAATGGAGTCGTCAAGCCGTCGCTTTGGCACGCGCTTCCGTACTACACGCCCATTCTGGTTCTCCTGCTGGTTGTCAACGCCGCCGCGCAAGGCGGCTGGTGGATGGCGGCCCCGATGCTTTTCTTCCTCTTTGGGGACGCTTTCGACAAGGCATTCGGCGCGGAAGAGCGGAACATGGACCCCGCGAATACGTCCGACGGCCAATTGTTCTGGCATTCCATGGCGCTCTGGATGTGCGTGGCGCTCTGGCCGGCGACGCTGTTGTTTACGCTCTGGCAAGTCCTGGTCGCCGGTCAATGGGTCGCCTGGGAAGCGCTGATCATGGCCGTGCTGCTGGGCAACGTGGCTTCGATAATTCTCGTTGCCGGTCACGACGTCGTTCACATGCGTCCCGCCTGGAAACGCTGGATCGGCGAATTCCTGCTGGGTACGATCGGTTGCGCACACTACGCCGCGGAGCACGTATACGTACACCATGCCCACGTCGCCACGCCTCGCGATCCAATGACGCCACGCAAGGGACAGAGCTTCTGGAGGTATCTGCCCCGGGCGGTCGCGGGCAGCATCGTCGAATCCTGGCGCAACGCGCGAAACCGGTTGTCGCTGCGCCGGCTGCCGGCGTGGCACTACAGGAATCCATTCTGGCGCTACGCGCTTTTCAATTTCGGATGGTTCGCGGTGGCCTACTCAATGGGAGGCGCCTGGGGAATATTGATCTTTTCGATCCAGTGCGCCTTCGCGATTTTCCTGCTCAGGCTCGGCGACTACGTCGAACACTACGGCTTGACGCGCCTGCGCCTGCCAAACGGGCGGTTCGAGCGATTTCAGCCGCAGCACTCCTGGAATACCGCGCAAAGGTTCTCCAATTGGCTCTACTACAACACGCAACGCCACTCCGACCATCACGGCAAGGCCATGCGCGGCTATCCCTTGCTGCAGAACCTCGACGAGAGTCAGGCGCCGCGAATGCCGGGCAGCTATGCAAAGGCATTCAATCTTGCGCTGTCTCCCAAGCGCTGGTTCGAGACGATGGACCCGCTCGTCGAGAACTGGCGTAAACGCCACTATCCACAGGTAACCGACTGGAGCGTTTACGACAGTCCGGCGTTCGCTTCGCGGCCCGACGCCTTCGAGACGATCGCCGAAATCCATGCCTCGGCGCCGCGGCTGGCCGCCTGGATCGACCGGTCGCCCGAACTGCTCGACTGCCCGCGGCGGAAGGAGTTTACCGATCTCGAACTACCCCGCGACTTCGCATCGGAGCCGGAATTCGAGGCGGCCGCGCGCCGCGGTCTCGCGCGCGTGTATTGGCTGCACGAGTTTGGCGTATCGGAAATGCGGGAGCGCATTGAAGACATTCCGGTCCAGAGCGTTCGGGAGGCGGTGGAGGCTGTGCGGCACTGGTCCAACGACAAGGTCTTCCAGATCGGCATTCATACGATACGCGGCAGCCTTTCGCCGATCGAAGCGGGAACGGCGCTGTCGAACGTCGCCGAAGCGTCAATCACGGCCGTCCTGTCGGCGGTTGAGGAAGACTTTGCCCGCGCCCCCGAGGGGGGGGGGGTGGCGGCGATATCGCTGGGCGACCTTGCCAGCGGAGAAATAGCGCCCGCAACTCCACTCGATCTCTTGTTCGTACACGACGGCGAAGGATCCGAAACGCACCAAAAGCTCTGTCGCCGCTTCGCGGACGCGCTGCGAACGATGTCCCGCGACAGTTTGCTGTTCGCGCACAGCCCGCGATGCGGAACCGCGAGTTCGCTCGCCGATTTCGTTGCGCACCATCGAAGCGCCGCCTCTCCCGGCGAGCGGCTGGGTCTGACCCGGGCCCGTTGTATCTTCGTACACGGGAACTCTGATATCCCGGCAAGATTCTACGCTGCCCGGCGCGAAATTCTCGCCGACCCGGGGCTGCGGGAAACCTTGGCCGCGATAGCGCGCGAACCGGTCGACGGCTCGGGCGGGAATACGTTGCTTTCCATTGAGGCGGCGCCCGGCGGCCTCCGGGATGTCGAACGCGCCGCCCGATTGCTGCAACTCAGGCAGGATACGGATGCGGGAGAAAATCCGGCGCCGAGCGCGGCTTCGATCTTCAGATCCGCCGGCGACGCCGGCAAGCAACTTGAGGAAGCCGCCGTGTTGTGGCGGAGCGTCAATGGCGTCGAAAGGCTGGTTGCGCCGGACGGCTGCACGATGGACGCGTTGCCCGGATCGGTAAAATCAGCCATCGCGCGCCTTGTCGGAGTGGACGATTTCGATGCGCTGGTCGTTCTGGTCCGCGAGACAGCCTCTCGGGCAGCGGCCCAAATTGACGCCCTGGATGTATGATGCGTCGCCAGCCGCGGCATGATCCCGGGCAAACGCCGGATTCCCAGGCGGCTGCAATGGACAAAAAGACGAAGGACGATGCCTCGCCGGCGCGCGGGATATTGACAAAGACGGTCGCCGCCGACCGGGGTCTTGTCGAAGTGCCGATGTTGACGCCGCATCTCGGCTATCGCCTGGTCGAAAACGGGCAGGCGCTTATCGTTTCCGAAACCATGAACACCTTGATTCATGGGCAGGTCTACGCCGCTCTCCTGCCGCTGCTCGACGGTAGCCGCTCCCAGCAAGACATCGTTGCCGCGCTCGACGGCGCGCATTCGGCTTTCCATGTGCGGGCGGCATTGACCGCCCTGTCGTCCAGGGGATACGTCGTATCGGGCGAATACGCCATGGAACGGGGTTCGGCGGCATTCTGGACTGCGCTGGGCGCCTCGCCCCGATGGGCGGAAGAGTGTTTACGGGCATCGAGGGTTGAAATACCGGGCGACGACGGCCGTCTCGCGCGAAAGCTGAAGATTCCGGGGATAACCGCGGCAGCGGAAAACCCGACTCTGTCCGTCGTGGTCTGCGACGACTATCTCAGTGAACGGCACCTTGCGTTCAATCGGCGCCATATAGCCTCCGGCCGGCCCTGGACGCTGGTGATGCCGGGAGGCGCGCGGCCCTTGTTCGGCCCGGTCTTTCGGCCGGCGGAGCAGGGGCCGTGCTGGCATTGCCTCGCCTATCGGCTGCGCGGTCATCAGGAAGTGCATAATTTCCTGCGCAACATGCGCGGCGAGGACGCCGCCTTCCGCCCTCCCTCCGCGGAACCCGCGGTTCTCGATACGGTGTGCGGACTTGCCGCCATTGAAATCGCCAAGTGGCTGGTGCTCGCGGAGAAGGCGCCGATCCACGAACAGGCGATCTCGCTGGACGTCGCTCGCCTTGAGACCGGGCATCATCGGGTCACGCGCCGTCCACAATGCGCCGTGTGCGGAGACGAAGCACTGTACCGCGCCGACCGTTCGCCCGTTCCGATTCGGCTGCAACCGAGTCCGAAGCCCGTGCGCACCAGTGGCGGCCTGCGCTCCGCAATCCCGGAGGAGACCATGGCGAAGTATCGTCACCTGATCAGTCCTGTCAGCGGAGTGGTCACGTGGCTCAGTCCCACCGTGGACGAGACGGATCGCTGGCTGCATGTCCATTGGGCCGGCAGCAATTTCGCATTGCAGGTCAGCACGCTCGGCTCGCTGCGCAAAAGCCTGCGATCGAAGAGCGCCGGCAAGGGGAGCACGCCGGGACAGTCGGCGGCGAGCGCGTTGTGCGAGGCGGTGGAACGATATTGCTGTGGATTGCATGGCGACGAAATCCGCCGCCGGGCAAGCTATGCGGATTTCGTGAAATCCGGGAATTCCGAGGCGATTCACCCGAACGACGTGCAGCTTTTCAGCGAGCGGCAACTCGACAATGCCGATGAGATCAACACCCGCGGGCATCCGCTGAACTACGTCCCGCCGCGGTTCGACCCGGAAACGGAGATCGATTGGACGCCCGTATGGTCGTTCACGCAGGGCCGGCACCGGTATCTGCCGACATCGATTCTCTACGCCACTCCGCCGGAGCATGCGGGGCCTTCGGGACTGAAAGCGGACACCAACGGCTGCGCCGCGGGCAATACCCTGGAGGAAGCGATTCTGCAAGGATTCTACGAACTGGTCGAGCGCGACGCGTTCGCCGTCTGGTGGTACAACCGGGTACGCTTGCCCGGCGTGGACCTGGGGAGCTTCGGGGATGAGTATCTCGGGATCGCTTCCCGCTACTACCGGGGCTACAACCGGGAAATGTGGGTATTGGACGCAACCGGCGATCTTGGCATTCCGGTCTTCATCGCGGTTTCACATCGCACGGACAAGGAAGAGGAAGACATCATCTACGGCGCCGGGGCGCACGCGGACCCGCACATCGCGGCGTTGCGCGCCGTGTGTGAAATGAACCAGTTTCTGCAATGGGTTGGAGGGTCCGGCCAATCGGGGCAAGGTATCGACGATCCATTGTGCTTATGGTGGTGGAAAAACGCCAGGCTCAGCGAAAACCTGTACTTGACGCCCCTTGCGGGCGCCCGGCGAGGCGCATCGGACTATCCGGCGCCCGAAACGGCGGATTTGTCGGAAGAAGTGGAACGATGCCGGGCGCTGGTGGAAGCGAAAGGAATGGAATTCCTCGCGCTTGACCTGACACGGCCCGACATCGGAATGCCGGTGGCGCGCGTAATCGTTCCCGGCATGCGCCACTTCTGGGAGCGGTTCGCGCCAGGTCGCCTCTTCGACGTGCCGGTGGAACTGGGCTGGCGCGAAACTCCCATCGCGGAGGCGCATCTCAACCCGGCGCCGGTAACGATTTGAGCCGCGACCGGACCACCTTCGGGGAATACGTGAACGCCGAACAGACATGGGTGGCGAACGAGGAACGACTGCTCCGCGAGGCCGGTTCACTGGGAGATTTGCTGGAAAAGCTGCGACCCCGCATCTCGCCGGTTCTCGTCGCGGGTTCCGGTTGGGAGGGATTGCTGGCGCGCGCCCGCAGCCTGCCGCCAACCCTGGCGGCCTTTCCCTTCGGTTTCGAGTTGCCGCTGCACGAGCCGCGAC
>JANQSV010000343.1 GCA_028279115.1 Pseudomonadales bacterium | reverse complement strand
AAGGCGACAAGCCGGTGTATTTCAACAGCAACAGCAGTACGGTACTCTGGTGCTTCGGCGTCGAACATACCAGCTACCATTGCACGGTTGCTTTGGTATTGGGCGAGTCAAACCAATGAGATCCTGCGACTACGCGCAGGATGACCGTTTCCTGCACCGTCATTCTGCGCACAGCGAAGTTTCCTCTCTTCGTCATTCTGCGCGTAGCGAAGCGCAGTCGCAGAATCTCATTCGCAATGTGAGAATTGCCGGATCGGTTTCTACGCTGTTTTTGCTGTTGGTATTGCTCACGGGCAACGCGGCGCTCGGCGCGAGCCCGCGCACGAACTATCTGCTCTACTGCAGCGGCTGCCACCTGCCTTCGGGCATCGGCAATCCGCCCAATGTGCCTACGCTGCACGACGAACTGGGGCGCATGCTGGTTGTCGAGGAAATGCGCCCCTACCTGGTCCAGGTGCCGGGCTCGTCGCAAACGCCCTTGACGGACGCCGACCTGGCCGCCGTCGTGAACTGGATGCTTTACGAATTCAACGCCGGCACCTTGCCCAAGGATTTCGAGCCGCTCACGGTTGAAGAGGTAACCGAGGCCCGCAAGACCATCCTCGCCGACCCGCTCAAGTACCGCATCCAGTATTGGAAGGACTACGACTTCGACTAGGGCTCCAGAACCTTTCGCAGTTCGGCAATCGATAACTGCATGCCGCCGCGCACGGTGTCGGCGTATTGGTCAGGCGCGATTTCCGTGGTCCATTGCAATACGCAAGAATCTCCATCGGGCACGATGCAAATCGTCGCCAGGTGGTGTTCGATGTTCGCGGGCGTGCTGATGGCGCTGTAGCGCAGGCGAAGCGCATCGTGGTCGACTTCGAGAATCCGCTCCTGAATCGAGCCGACCCCCGCCATCTCGAATGAGCGCACGTCGCCGTCCAGGGCGGTGGCATCGACCATCGGCACCCAGTCCGAGCGGCAGACATCGGAAACTATCTCCCACACAGCGCTCGCCGGGCAGGCAAGCTCTTGTTCCAGTCTTATTGATTGCATGGTTCGAACTCTCTATTGCATCGAAGTCAAGGACTGTCGGCCACGACCACCGGGGGAATCCCCAAATCCATTCCCAATATTGAGAATGAGGAAACGAGGATGTCTTCATCTCGCATTTTCAGCCCTTCCGCTTCAACGATTCTCCCCTTGTCGCGTTCGCCCCAGGCAATACGCCGCAGATTCGAAACATCGTCCTGATGGGAGGAGCGCGTTCCCTTGTGCTTGAAGGACGCGAAACCTTCGAACAGCCGAACTTCCCTTGAGGGTCGCATTTCGTACAAGTCCCGCACGAGGTGCATGGTTGCCAGCAGTGTGACTGCCCCGCCCTGCGTGTACCAGTATCGTGTTTTCCCGTTCTTCTTCTCTATGCTGCGACCCGTCGGATTTCCGTTGGCATTGAACGCAACTGAGAGCGGCGCTTCGATGAGCAAATTCAATGGCGCCGTATCCGATTCCAATTCGCGTGCGATACAGGGCGCCAGATCGCCATAGCGGACATTGCGAGGCTGTAAATCACCGATCGCAATACCGCAACTACGTTCGTCCGCCGAAAAGCCTATGTCCACGAACACCCATTGTCCGGAATCACGCCTTGCCTGATCGCGAACTCCCGCCACGATCATCGCGGCGGGATGTCGCGGCCGCACATCCTTCGGCTTTTCGGCGTGGCGCCAGTTCATCCCCAGCGCACGAGAGACCTCGCACAATCGCTGATAACTGGCGGACTCATAGCGCGTCGCTTCGTATCGCTGTATTTGTTGCTCCTCTACTTCCAGGCGCTTCGCCAGCGCCCGCTGGCTCAGCCCCGTGGAAATTCGATACTTGATCAGACCTTCCGCAAGACCCTCGACCGATTCGACGGAAATCACGGACGGGTCGGTAGACTTCAGTTCCTCGTATTCCTTGAGTTCATCGCGCAGTTCGTCAAGTTGGCTTCGCATAGCGTCCAGCTCGGCGCGCAGCAGCCTTGGATGGACATCGGGACGATCGCTGGATGCCGCATCGAAATTCTCGATCTCGCGGGCGAATTGCGCCACCTTCTTTCTTGTGATCCTGTACTGCCTTTCGTTTGTAATCATGGCAGGTGCTCCAGGTTGATCAACACTATGCCCTTTTCGACCCCGTTGCGGTCCGTTTTGAAAAAATCGCGATAGAGCACACCGGGTGCGGCCAGCGCCGATGCCGGGAACAAGTCTCCAAAGTATTTCGCCTTCATGGCCGCGCGACCGTTGCTGAAATCGAGCAGGACCGGATCCAACAGGTCCGGATCGACTCCTGCCGTTTCCCAGGCGCAGTCGTAGTCCTTCGGAAGCTGTTTCCCGGTGACAAAGCTCCCATCCAGCAAAAGTTTCCCGCATCCGGCCCCCGCCAAATTGCGGCAGGCAGCCTGCAAACCTTCTAATAGCCGCGCTCGGTGCGTGTTTCCAGCGAAGCGTGATTGGATGTCGCGCCATGGGGCATTGTGGACTCCCGGAGGCAAATAGCCGGTTTGCTGGTCGAATGTAAGCATCAACACAACAATATAGTAGTGTTGAGCGATTATCAATCCTGAGCAGCCAATAGCTCAGTTTCTGTAGCAAAGGGTGCGCTTTTATCGGCTTCGTCGACCGGAACTCGCCCAGAGATAAGCGGGAAGGGCGCAACTCAGGCCGATGAACAGGTTGATGACGATGAACGGCCATGGCGCCGGACCGTCGGGGCGGCGCGAGAACATGTAGACCCAGAACACCAGCGAGGAAATCAGCAGATCGGCGACGAAACCACGGCCAACGTCATTGACCGTGGAGGCCGCGAGAAAACCGGCAATATCGAGTGGATTCGCGGCCAGAAAGCCCGCGAGGTAGTACCAAGGTATAACCGCGCCGGCGATGGCCAGCAAAAGCCAGATGTTTCTGAGATTCATTTCTTGCTCCATGCGATTTTGGCTGCATTTCGAAAATGGCGTCAGTCTATCAAACACATCTCTTTCGGGTTAAAAATTTACCGTACGTGACTATTTTTTGCTGTTTCTCCTTTTCGACTCATTAATTGTCACGAGCGTGACATTTATCTTGATTTAGACCATCTTTATTGCTAAATTTTATCGCACGGTAAAATTTCTGGGGAACAAAATGGCCAAGAACGCTATTTACTACGGGCGTATTCAATCAACCGGGGAACTCGGCCGCCTGGTGCGCGCTCACCGTAAAGACAATGGGCTGACGCTGGAAACCGTATCCGGGCTCGGCAATCTAAGCACCCGCTTCCTGTCCGAGTTCGAACGCGGCAAGGAAACCGCCGAGATCGAAAAAGTCCTGAAAACCTTGCGAACCTTGGGACTTGAAGTAGTCGTGCGACCGAGAAGACAAGGTGGTTCCGCAAGAGCAATACTCATCAAACCTGAAACGGATCGGAAAAGTCATGCTTGACCCGGATTCGCTACATGCCTGGTTTGAAGACCGCCTGGTGGGATACTTGTGGCGGAATTCCGCAGGCGCCATTGGGTTTCGTTATGAGCCGGCCTGGATCGAATCCGGCGGATTTCCGATTTCTTGCTCGTTGCCGCTTGCGCCAGACGATGTCTCAGGCGCCGACAACAATGCCCACCGTTTCTTTGCTAATCTGCTTCCGGAAGGCGGAGTTCGAGAACAACTTGTTCGCGATCTGAAAATTCCCAATACCGATTTCGATTTGTTGCGCGCCATCGGCGGCGAGTGTGCCGGAGCCCTGTCCATTCTGCCCGTGGAGCGTTCTCCCGCGGACGACAGGGACTACAGGCCACTCCAGGAAAAGGAATTGACCCAACTGATCACGCGACGTGGCCGGATCCAGGTTGCCTTGCCGGAGAAAAGGCGACCCCGCTTGTCTCTGGCCGGAGCACAAAACAAATGCCCCGTGCTCTTGCGACGCGGCAAATATTATCTTCCGGAGGGTGAAGCCCCCACGAGCCATATACTCAAGTTCGAAGTGCCAGACTACCGGCATGTCCCAGCGTATGAGACATTCTCCACCATCTTGGCTAAACGAATTGGTTTGCCCGTAGTCGACATCGAACTTAAATTCATCGGAAAGCGCTTTTTCTCCCAGACCGAGCGCTATGATCGCTTATGGGATGAAAACGGAAAAGTCAGGCGTTTGCACCAGGAAGATTTCTGTCAGGCTCTTGGCTATGGACACGAAAGGAAATACGAGGAAGACGATGGCCCGGCATTCTCGCAATGCCTTGCATTGCTGCGGGAGGTATCGTCGGATCCCGCGATTGATACTCAGCATCTACTGCGATGGCAAATTTTTAATGTCCTCGCAGGCAACTCGGACGGACATGCCAAGAATCTGTCTTTGCTGTATCTGGAAAATGGGGATATTCGCCTGACCCCCTTTTACGACCTAGTTTGCACACGCGCCATTGCTCGCATCGACCGTCGTATCGCCTTTGCCGTCGGAGGGCAAAGAGACCCCGGTATCATCACATTCAAACACTGGGATTCGCTGGCCGCGGAGTGCGATATAGGGTCACGTTTTCTGCGCAGGCTGCTGGAAGCAACAGCGGCTTCCCTGCTGGAACGACTCGACGAAACGAAAAAACTGTTCGAATCTCAGTTTGGCGAGTATCCCCCGCTGCAGCGGATCGAAAAGGTAATCAGAAATCAGTGCGGTCGCGTGATCTGATTGTGATATACAATTCCGTTGAATTCCTTGCAGCGAAGGAGTACGCGCGATGACTGAATCCTTGCGTCGTCTGGCGGTCGTATCCTGTGCTTCGCTGTTGCTTGTTGCATGTGGCGCATCCGAGGAATACCTGGCGCGGCTGGCGGAAGTCGAGCGCACGATTCCAGTATGCGCTTCCGATGCGGAATGCGAGGCCAAGTGGAGCGCGGCCAGGAGCTGGGTGATAGCAAATGCCGACTTCACCTTGCGAACCGATAGCGACACGAGGATCGACACCTTGAATGCCGACAGCACCCGAAGCGGAACGGCGGTCCAGGTCGACCGCGTGGAAGGCCAGAACGGCGAATTTCAGATTGTCGTGGACGTCGAGTGTTTCGCGGCCTACGGCTGCCCCAGCGAACTCGATATGCGGCTCGACTTCAATCGCACGATTAACGCGGTGCAATGAAAAGAATGACTTCTCAAGCCCACGCTCTGCTGCTTGCGCCACTGTTGCTCATCGCTTCCTGCTCGCCGGAGCCGGAGCAGTGGATCAGCCTGTTCAATGGCGAGAACCTGGACGGCTGGACGCCGAAGTTCACCGGCTACCCTGCCGGAGATAATTATCTTGACACCTTTCGCGTCGAAGACGGATTGCTGACGGTTTCCTACGACAACTGGACCGATTTCAATGGAGAATTCGGCCATTTGTTCCATGAACAGTCGTTCTCGCACTACCTGCTGCGGGTCGAATACCGGTTCATTGGCGAGCAAGTGATCGATGCGCCGCAACTGAACTGGGCCTTCCGCAACAACGGCATGATGTTGCATAGCCAGACCCCGGAATCGATGACGCTCGATCAGGAATTCCCGGTTTCGATCGAAGTGCAGTTGTTGGGCGGAAACGGCGCGGACGAGCGGCCTACCGCAAACATCTGTACGTCGGGAACGCACTTTCGCCTGGAAGGCCTGCTGATTACCCGGCACTGCACGAATTCAATTTCGGACACTTTCCATGGCGACCAATGGGTGACGCTTGAAGTCGAGATCCGCGGCAACGAATTTGTGCGTCACACGGTAAACGGCGATATCGTGTTCGAATACGCAGGCCTGCAACTCGACGCAACCGACCGGGACGCGCAGCGTCTGCTAAACAACGGCGCACCCGTGGCGCTGGCGGAAGGACTCATCGCAATCCAGGCCGAGAGCCACCCAACCCAGTTCCGTCGCATTGATGTGTTGCCCTTGTAGATTTCGATTGTAAGGCTCTTGGTAATCAAGCCTTGCTAGTCGTCAGTCTCAGGATTTCGGAGATTCGGCGGGCGGTGTTGGTGAAATATTGCACTTCATCGAGATTGAGGGGGCGGTCGAGGACGGCTTGTTCCCGGTAGGACAGCCATTTCTTTAGCACCTGATAGCCGCCGAGGCGGTAATTCCAGACTGCAGCGGGGACGTTGCGCCAAAATGCGTTTGCGTTGAGGTGGATGTCGTAGGTGGTTTTACCGAGCGCTTGGGATGGGTCGGATATTTTGTTGTGTTCCCCGGTTGTTAATGTGCGTTCGACGGCGCGACCTTGGCCAGGCATTACCGCGTCGCCTTGCCCGTAGTGTCCCCATCCAGCGGTGAGGGCGAAGTCTTCTTCGGTCATATTGCGTTCATTGGCAGTGGCGGGTATAGCGATAGTCGCAACTTCCGGGCGCAGGGGAGCCTGCGTTATGCCGGCAACAGAAGTTTCAGGGTCTAGCAGTGCGGCAAGTTTGCGCCCGTGTTCGGCTGATTGCCTTAGTTTTTCAAAAGCGTTTGCGTCACCACCGTTGGGATATCCCGGCAGGGGAATGCGCGGCCATTCCATTCGAAGCGCTCCAGAATTGGCCTCGCGGTAGACAGGATCGTGCAAGGCTGGCCATTCGAACCAGTCCGCACTTACTGCTGTCTGAATAAAAGGCAGGCCAAGTGGCAAGATTGGCTCTACGTCGTGATAGAGTGCGGCCGGTTCAGCCTCAGCCGTTGCCGCCAGTTCTGCGGGTTTGGCTTGGCCCCAAAGGTGCCGGAATTCTACTGTGACGGCAGGATTATGCTCTGATTTGCGCACCAGGGTCGCAATCGCAGTACCGACTTGAATGCCGACTGGATCGCCTTCCGTGGAGAAGATGCTTGGGTCGGGAGTTCCATCCGGCGCGACTTTGCCGGTCTTGTACTTGTCTCCGTTCAGGCAGTCGATGCGCACCGCATCGAACGACTCCAAATAGCGCTCGCGCATGCCTGTGAACGACAGGCCATCCAGCCAAGAGTAGTTGGAGATGAAGCAGACGATGCCCCTGCCGGTCTTTTAACGCGCCGCTTGCTCCCGAACCTGCGGTGTCTGTATGGACTCTTGGGCCGACTTCACTTCGACCACGCCACGCTCGGGAATCTGTCCCTCGCGAGGCTGGCCCCGCTGTACCTGCTTCGCGGTATACAGCCCAAAGTCAGGATGACCAGCCCCTTGGTCGGCCAACTCCTGAATGCAGAACACTTTCGGCTTCAGCGTAGCGCCCACCGCATTCAGCAAATTCGCCAGCGGCCCATAACTCGACCGCTCGCTAGTTGCGCCACCGGAATCCCGCACCCGTCCGAGGTCGGCGAAATACGCCTCTACAGCTGCAACAAGTTTCTTGTTTGTTGCCACTTTTGTCCACCGTGCTGGCGAGTCATTCGCCGATACGCTGTTTCAAGGTTTCCAGTATTCTTACCCATGCGTTGAATCGTGGGCACTGGGCCCTAATCTCTTCCAAGCCGGTTTCCTCGGCGATCAAGGGTCCGTGAAGACGTTTTCGGTAATTTGGCACCAAGTCAAGGATTCGTCGACTTGGGGCAGTGGCGCGGTTGTCGTTTATGTCCTCTGGGCTTTGAAAGCGCTCCCGAATCGCGCTAAGTTTTTCGGCCACCTCCTGCGGTACATCGACAATTTCCAGCAGAGCACTTACATTGGAAAAGAGCAATCCTTCAAATTCGTGCCTCTGGACATATGGAATAACTCCGCTTTTGTTTACGCCGACTATCTTCTGAAGTTCATCGAGCAACTGTTTCTCAAGTTGTTCGACAGAGACATTCCCCTTGCCCCTGAAACCGTAAAAATCAACAAGCGATGTCACCGCATCAAATGACCGATATAGATGAGCCATATCGGAAACGAGCCGTTCCTGACTGACATTTCCACCTCCGACTCTTCCAACCCGTCCCCTGCCGAGCAGGATTGGTACCGCATAGATTTTTTGCGCCAGTAAGTGTGGGGACAGTACGCTCTTTACAAACTCCTCTTCCGTCTGGCCTTCAACAGAAACTGCAAGCCGGATCAAGGGCGGCCCCCAAGCAGGTTTTTTTGCCACAGTTCTCCGGGTGAAAAATTCTCGTCCAGCCAGTCGCGATAGTCGTCTGCGCTTACCGTGCGGAACTTCGTGCGGCCGTCCTCAAGCTCCAAGATGATGATTTCCCCGAGGTCGAACACATCGACCAACAGGGGAGACTGAGTTGCCACGATGACCTGTACATCGTGGGAGAGCGTCTTGATCATGTCACCCATCAAGGTTACTGCCGCCGGGTGCAGGCCGAGCTCGGGTTCATCAAGCAGCAAGACATCCGGTAGCATCTCTCGTGGGAGGTTCAACAGAGTTGCCAACGCGAAGAAGCGTAGCGAACCATCAGAGGTGAGGTGGGCACCAAAAGTCTTGTCTGACCACCTTGCTTTCCATCTCAAAATGACCTTGCCATAGCTCTCTTCAATCTGAAAGCGGTCGAATACCGGTAGAACGCGCGCTATTTGTCGGCAGATCATTTCAAATCTGCGGTTGTCTTCGTGTTCCAATCTGTAAAGTATCGCCGGAAGGTTTCCTCCGTGGGAACGAAGCGCATTGTTGTCTTCCTTATCCCAGCGCTTCTTAAAATTCGAGTTGTCCGAAGTGTCGTGAAACTGATAGACGGCGCAGTTGCGCAGCAGATGGGTTATAGTCCGGGCCGTTGTCCGGTTGACCCCGACGCGTGGCGGGGACTGGGCGGCTTCAACGATTCGCGCTTCCCGGTGTCCGTCACCGCCAAGATGGGTCCAAGCTGCTTCGGAATCTAGATCCTTCCGGCTGAATCGAAACGCCTCTTCGGTGAAAATAAGCTTGTCAGGGTGGGCGTCCGCCAGCGTAAAGCGATATTCATTTCGCCCGCTTGCGGTTTCCAATCCGATTTGGGCGTGCAAAGCCGGAGTGGTTCGAGCGCCACCATGAAGTTGGTCGTCCGCTCCTCCGTGGCGCTCGACGAATTCTCCCAAGCGTCTCGCCTTGAGCATCCAACTCAGCATGTCGAAAAAGCGGAGGAGGTTGGACTTGCCCGAGCCGTTCGGTCCGATCAGGACACTTGTACCGCCCAAGTCCGACAGTTCAACGTCCGCGAGCGATCTGAACCCGGAAATTCGAATCGACTCAAGTCTCGCCGTTTCCGACCCAATCCTGACGGTTTGCGGCTTCAAAAGAACATCCCAATTATGCCCACTACACCGGCTACGATTAAAATTGCGAATCCAACGTAGAATATTCCAATTCCCGAATATCTAAGCAGCTTTCGTGTTCTTGGCCTTTGATTCCGGGAATTGTGGAAAAACTCGGAAGCGTTAACGGTCACCAACCCAAACAACGTTGCGATCAAGCCTTGATAGAAAGACTCAAGCCAGAATACGTCTGCTTGATCTGACATATCTTCAGCCCAATACATAATCACCAAGGCCATCAGGATGCCTACAAGCGACTTGATCGACTTCAGTTCTTTCTCTATCGATTCCAGGCTCCCAAAATTTGAATCTTCCACGTCTTGGTTATCCAATGTCACAGACTTCCCTCCGCCAGCAGGTCGGCGGCGTAGTTGGCGGCCCGGGCGCTGAAGGCCATGTAGGTCAGGGACGGGTTTTGGCATGCCGAAGAGGTCATGAAAGCGCCGTCCGTGATGAAAAGGTTTGGCACGTCGTGGGCCTGGCACCAGCCGTTCAGTACAGAGTCAGCCGGGTCGCGGCCCATGCGCGCGCTGCCCATTTCGTGGATTCGATTGCCGGGATTGGTGAGGTTCACGGGCGACGAGGCGATCTGCTCGCACCCGGCCGCTTCCAGCATGGCGATGGCGTCGGTGCGCGCCTCTTCGAGCATGATTTCCTCATTCCGGCTGTAACGCACCTCGAATACCGCGAGCGGATTTCCCCAGCGGTCGCGCTTCGTCGGATGCAATGTCACCCGGTTGTCCGGGTTCGGCAATTGTTCGCCGAAGGCGCCGATGGAAATGCGCCATGGACCGGGGCGGCGATGGGACTCCTTGAACTCGCGGCCAATGCCCGGAATCTGCCCGTTCGCGTGCCCGAGCGGGCTGGCGCCGCCCTGGTAGCCAAAGCCGCGCGAATACGGTTTGTCATTCTCGGTGACGTTGGCGTAGCGCGGAATATAGATTCCGCCCGGACGGCGGCCGAAAACCTTGCGGTCGTCGAAGCCGCGCATGATGCCGACCGCGCCGGCGCCGCTGACATGGTCCATGAGATTGCGGCCGACCTGGTCGGAACGGTTGGCCAGTCCGTTGGGAAAACTTTCCGATTGCGATTGCAGCAGGATCAGCGCCGAGGCGATGGCCGAAGCGTTGAGAAATACGATTCGGCCCGTGTAAGTGCGCGTCTCGCTGGTTTCGGCGTCGATCACCCTCACTCCGCTGACGCGGCCTGTTTCCGGATCGTATTCGAGCGACTGCACGATGGCGTTATGCACCATGGTCAGGTTGCCGGTACGCTCGGCCGCGGGCAAGGTCGCGTTGAGCGATGAGAAATAGGCTCTGAACGTGCAGCCATGGTGGCAGCGATTGCGCAACTGGCAGTTGCTGCGGCCGAGTGAGCGCTGTTCCTCGGTCGCGTCTGTAAGATGGGCGACGCGCGCCGCGATCACCTTGCGGCTCGGAAAAGCAGCTTCAACGCGCTGCTTGAAGGCTTTTTCCGCGGCGCTCAGTTCGAAAGCCGGCTGGAATACGCTGTCAGGCAAATGGTCGAGGCCTTCCGCCTCGCCCGCAATGCCGACGAAGGTTTCGACCTTTTCGTACCACGGCGCGATGTCTCCGTAACGGACAGGCCAGTCGATGGCGACGCCTTCGCGCTGGTTTTCCTCGAAGTCCTGGGGTCCGAGCCGATAGGTCTGGCGGCTCCACATGATCGAGCGCCCGGCGGTGTGGTAGCCGCGAAGCCATTCGTATCGCGTGCCCTCGGCCTCCACGTAGTCATGTATGTCGTCACGGACCCAGAAATCCTTGTTCGACTCCTTTACCGCGTACGGCGCCCCGGGGTGTTGCCGGAAATAGCGTTGTTTGACTTCATCTTCGGCAATGTTGTCGAAATTGGGGCTTTCCCAGGGTGCGAGATTGTCGCTGTAGTCGCGTGCGGGAACGATTTCCGGGCCACGCTCAAGCACGAGCACCCTCAGACCCCGCTCGCACAATTCCTTGGCGGACATGCCGCCGCTCATGCCCGAGCCGACCACTATCGCATCGAATTCAGTCGCTTCAGCCATGGTCAGACTCCTTGCCGGTCGCTTACGAGCACGTCCGGATCCCAGCGGCCGGGAACCGCCACCCATTGCAGTTCCTCCCGCGCCCCGCCTTCGGTGGCGAAATAGGAACGGGTGACATAGCCCTTGAAACTGCGATAGCCACCGAGTTCGTCCGCGGCTTCCGCGAACGCGGATCGGTCGAGTTCGGCGAGAACCTGTTCGGCCTCCACTTCATCGAGCGCCAGAAAACCGCCGTTGGCCGAAAGACGGCGTTCGATCTCCGCCAGCGCCTGGCGATGCGCGGCGCGCATCTCTTCGCTGGCCCAGTCCGCCATCAGGCCGTCGATATTGCCGGGCACGTTGACATCGAGCGCGCCGGGAGTCTCGGTGCGGGGAATGATGAGTTCGGACAGGCGCGATACCAGTTCCATCTCTTCCGCGGTGTAGAAGCGTCCGGGTTCGCCGGCCACGGTGGCGACGACAACCGGCGCATCGCCGCAAGCGGACAAGGCAGACACGCCGCCAATCGAGATGATCAGTTCGCGCAGAAAATCGCGCCGGGTTTTCATAGGCATCTCTCCGGATTCAGAATTGCAACTCGCGCAAGTGCCTGATGCTGTTGGCGACCGAAGCAAAGCCGTCGCCGGGGTTGTCGTGTTCGACAAAATAATGCCGGAAGCCGGCGGTTTCGGCATGGACGAATATGCCGGCGAAATCGATCGCGCCGCTGCCTACGTCAACCATGGCGCCGTCCGCGGCGCGATCTTTCACATGCAACATGCTGAAACGACCGGGATGGGTGGTGAAATAAGCCGCAGGGTCGACACCCGCATCTACGATCCAGTACAGGTCGAGCTCCATGTCGACCAGATCGGGATCGGTTTCCTCGAGCAGGATGTCGTAAGGAATGCGACCGTCGGTGGTCTCGAATTCGAAACTGTGATTGTGATAGCCCATCTTCAGCCCGGCGCGGCGACATTCCTCGCCGGCGCCGTTCAGGGTTTCGGCATGGCGGCGGTAGTCGTCGAGGCTGCGCTCGCCGCCGGGCAGGCTCGGCACTACGAGAAAGCGCTGCCCCACCTCCACGGCGAATTCGATTTCCCGTGCCAGGTTCTCGCGAATCGCGTTCAACTGGATATGGGAGGCAGGAGAGACAAGTCCGTTGTTGGCCAGAATCTGGCGCACTTCGTTCGCGCCGCGACCGTAATAGTCGGCGAATTCCATTTCGCGATAGCCCATTTCGGCGACCTTGGCCAGCGTGCCGTCAAAGTCCTCGGCCATCTCGTTGCGCAAGGTGTAGAGTTGCAAGCCGACACTGTCAACCCGGCGACCCTGGGCAAATGCATTGGAGCCGCCGAGAGCGGTAGCGGCGAAAGTTGCGCCTAACATATGAAAAACCTGTCTGCGTCGCATGATTGTTCGATTTCTTTTTTCGCCCTGTTGAGCAGGCTAGCCTAAACCGAATCCACCGGCCGCGCAAAGTATGGGCGTGTCTGAATTCCGCGCTAGTTTGCCGTGCCGGGGAGGATTTCGAAACCGGGGGCGAAATTCACCAATACCGAGGCTAATCGCGCCAGCACGCCGGCATCGCCTGAAACCGTGCCTGCGCCGGAGGCGCTTACAGTCGTGAGCGTTCGAGTTCGATGTCGGCATTGCGCCAGAGCGATTCGAACTGCCGCTTGACGATGATGGCTTCCTGAGACTTGCCCTGGGCTTCCAACGCCTGGGCTAGACCGAAGGTCGACCAGCCGTTCTGCTGGTTCCATTCCAGATCCTTGCGATAGACCGCTTCGGCGTCTTCCGCCCGGTCCGCGGCCAGCATCGCCGCACCCAGATACAGGCGCATGGACTGGGACCAGTCGGGGGGCTCGGTGTAGTTGTTGGCGTCCTGCATTTCCACCGCAGCCTGATAGTGGGCGATCGCGGAATCATAGCTACCCTCGGCTTCGGCGATTTCGCCTCGCAATGCGTGGACAGCGATTCCCAGCACATGGGAGGCCGGTGTGGGTCCGACGCCGGTATCGTCCACGCCGTCGGCCTCGGCCTGGGTCTGGATATTGGCGAGTTCCGCGGCGGCGGCGTCGAGCTGGCCGTCGGCCACGTAGGCGCTGCCGCGCACATAGCTCCACATGCCGTCGAGGTAAGGCGTGCCGCCATGGCTCTGCTCGCCTTCCAGGATGCGGTCCCATTTGCCGAAGACCTTGTCCACAACCCAGGAATGCACGACCCGCTTCTCGCCTCGATTCACGGCTTCGGCGGCGATGCCGACACTTGCCGCGCCGCGCTGGGCCGCTTCGGCCGCGGCAGCGTAATTACCTTGCAGCATATTGGCGTAACGCACGAAATCGAGCGCGTGCGGCGCGTGGGATTTGTGCGAAAGGCCATAGGTGCCGATCATCGGCATATTGTTGTCGCCCCAGATTTCGGCGAATTGCAGATCGACGATCTGGGAGCGCTCGTTGGTCGAGATCGCTTTCTCGTATTCACCGACGCGCAGATAGATGTGGCCGGGCATATGCACCATGTGGCCTGAAATCGGTACGCTGCCTTCGAGTTTCTGCGCCGAAGGCATGGCCAGTTCGGGTTCGTTGGAAGCTTCCATCAGGTGGATGTAGAGATGGTTGGCCCCGGGATGGTCGTGCTCGACGGCCATGGCGGCCTCCAAAGCGGCGCGCGCCTCGGCGACGCCGGGCCTGGGCGAACCGTCGGGCTCCCAGTAATCCCAGCGGGTAGTGTTCATGAAAGCTTCGGCGAAGATCGAAGCGATATCGGCGTCATCGGGATACTTGTGGTGCAATTCGCGCATGGCGTCGACGAAAGCCTGATCGCGCTCGCGGTCGTCGGCGATCGCATCCTTGTTGTAAAGGACAAAAAGCGCATTGACCATGCCGCGTTCGCGCTCGGTGCCGTTGTTGACGCGCTCAAGCGCGTTGCGGATGGCCTCGAGCCCGGCGCCCTGGGGATCGTCGGGCAGTCCGGCATAACGGCTGTTGGGATTGGGCCCGGCGGCATGGGCCAGGCCGAAATAAGGCATGGGGTGGTCCGGGTCGTGGCGCGAGGCTTCCTGGTAGGAAGCGATGGACTCCGGAAAGTAAAAGCTCCAGGCCATGCGCAGGCCCTGGTCGAAAAAGGCCTGGGCTTTGGGCGAATCGGTTGAAATCGGCCTGCTATAGGCGCCGCCGCCGGGGATCAGAATGGCGAGCGCTTCGCCTTCCTGGGCCAGGGCCATATTCCAGGACATCGCGGCCGCAAGGCAGCCAGCAGTGGGAATCATGAATCTTTTCATCGTTCATACCTCACCGGTAATTCGATTTCCACAAACTTTCGAGTGGTCGAAGTATAACGCCGCGGCGACTGCTTGTCCGCATCAGATCAACTGGCTTTGGCCATCCTCCCGCCAGAGCTTGCGCCATTCGGTCCCGAGCGCCTTGTTCGCAGAATGTTCGGTCAGCCCTTTGCCCACGGCAAAGGGCGGCAGATCCTCATCGTTCGCGTCGACGACGCGTATTTCAACGTGGCTCGTCGACCGGCCCACGGAGCCCAGCCTCGCCGAGAGTGGCCCGACGATCACGTGGTGGACGGAATCAAGCATGGCGGGAATGGGCAAAGCTTCGTTCATGCCGCCACCCCCGCGACCACTCGGCGGTCGTGCAGTTCGCCGATTTCATGCGCGCCCAGGCCGAGTTCTTCGGCGAGAATTTCGTCGGTATGCTGGCCAAGCAAGGGCGCGGGCGCGGGCGGCGCCGATTCCAGGGCGCCGAACCGCACTGCCTGGGAAGGCATCAGCAGATTGCCGATGCCCGGCTGCTCGACGCGGCTGAACAACGGATTGGCGTCGGAGCATTCCGCGTCCTGCCCGACGAGTTCCGCGACCGTCTGATACGGTCCCCAGCACACCTCCATCCGGTCCAGTTCAGCGCTCGCCTCGGCGAAGCCGCGTTGCGCGAACCAGGGCGCGAACAATGCCGCCAGTCTCTCCCTGGCGCGGAATCTGTCCCCCTCTCGATCGAAGTCCATCTGCAGTTCCTTTTCCAAAGCGCTCACTTCTTCTTCCGTTCCCGTCACCGTCACAATGGCCCGCCATTGCCTCGGGCTGACGCCCACGATCATGACCCGCCGCCCGCAGCGGCAGGCGAAATCGTAACCGAAACTGCCAAACACATGGTTGCCCACGGGCTGCCGCCCCGTTCCGTTCATTTCGACTTCGGCGACGTATCCCAGATGCCCCATCACCGCCAGCGCGACATCGGCAAGCGCGATGCGCACGAACTGCCCGACCCCGGTCAATCTGCGATGCCGCTCGGCGGCAAGCAGGCCGAGGGCGATCTGCTGGCCGGCGAGCAAGTCCCAGGCCGGCAGCGGATTGTTCACGGGACGTTCGTCGACTGCGCTGAGCCAGGGCAGTCCGAGCCGGCAGTTGACGGTATAGTCGAGCGCCGAACCGCCGTGCCGGTCGCCGCTGAGGCTAAGATAAATCAGGTCTTCTCGCCGCGCGCGCAGACTCTCGTCGGCGAGCCAGCCGCGAGCGGGAAAATTGCTGAGGAAAATGCCGGCGTCTTCGCCGGGGCGGGCGATCAATTCGGCAAGCAGTTCCTGACCTTCGGGACGGCGAAAATCGATGGCGATGGATCGCTTGCCCTTGTTCAGTCCGTGCCAATACAGGCTGTTGCCCTTGCCGTCGACGGGCCAGCGGCGATAGTCGAGGCCGCCGCCGATCAGGTCGAAGCGGATGACGTCGGCGCCGAGCTGGGCCAGGGTCATGCCGCCCGAAGGCGCGGCGATGAAAGCGCTGCCTTCGACCACCCGCATGCCCTTCAGAATTGCCTGCAAGAAATTTCTCCCGGAATCGGCCGATTTCAGCCGGTCAACAGGTAGCCGTTGTTGATGACGATCTTGTCCTGCTCAAGCGACTTGCAGCGAAAAGCGACCTCGGCGCCCTCGCGCCAGATCTCGGTGCGGATCGTATCGCCCGGGTAGACCGGCGCCGAGAAACGCAGCCGCATCCGCTTGAAGCGGTCGGGGTCATAGTCGCAACACGTTTTCATCAAGGCATGCGTGGCGACGCCGAGCGTACACAGGCCATGCAGGATGGGTTCACGGAAACCGGCGTTACGGGCGATTTCGGGTACGGCGTGCAATGGGTTGTAATCCCCGGACAGTCGATAGAGCAGCGCTTGCTGCCGCAAGGTCGGCAGGTCGCAGATTTCGTCGGGCTCCTTCACGGGCACCGCGTCAGGCCGGGCGGTTTGTCTACGCTCGCCGCCGAAGCCACCGTCGCCGCGGGCGAGAATCGTCGTGATCAAAGTGGAAAGTTCTTCGCCGGTCTCGACGTCGCGCACCACCCGGTCGGAAACGATCAGCGCGCCGATGCGGTCGCCCTTGTCGATCACTTCGGTGACGCGGGTCGTCGCTTCGACCGTGCCCGAGGCCGGGAAAGGCTTGTGCAGGATGATTTCCTGGCCGGCGTGCAACACCTTGACCCAGTCGAGCCCGGTCTCGTCTTCCCTGGCCCAGAATCCGGGGTGGGCCATTATCACGGCTTGGCTCGGCAGCACCTTCAGGCCATCCTCGTAAAGAAAAGGCAAGCATTCTTCATTGAGCGGATCCATTCCCATGCCGACGCCGAGAGCGTAGAGGATGCAATCCCTGGCGGTATAGGTATGCCTGATCGTGCGGAACTCCTTTTCCAGCAGACTGCGGGGGTCAAATGACATGGATTGCCGGCTCACATCGGATCCCAGCGGAAAACGTCGCCGGAGCGCTCCAGCGGCGTGAAATCGGCGGCGAAGGCTGGCAGCGCGCGTTCAAGCACTTGCCCGGCGGTCCAGCCCTCGCCCTGATGGGCGTAGCGGACGGGGCGATTCTGGCTGAACAGGAAGATCTCGTTGTTGCGCACGCCGAAAATCTGGCCGGTGACGTCGGCCGCGGCGTCGCTGCACAACGCGACCGCCAATGGCGCGATCTTGTCGGGAGTCATCTGCTGGATTTTCGCCACGCGCGCCTGCTCTTCCTCGGTGCGGGTGGGGATGGTGCCGATCAGGCGGCTCCAGGCGAATGGCGCTATGCAGTTCGAGCGCACGCGGAAGCGGCCCATATCGAGCGCCATGGATTTCGACAGCCCGACGATGCCGAGTTTCGCGGCTGCGTAATTGGCCTGTCCGAAGTTGCCGATCAGCCCGGAAGTGGAAGTCATGTTGACGAAACAGCCGCTGGTCTGGGCGCGGAAATGCGGCGCCGCGGCGCGGCTGACGTTGAACGTGCCTTTCAGGTGGACATTGACGACCGCGTCGAAGTCCTCCTCGGTCATCTTGTGAAAAATCGCGTCGCGCAGATTGCCGGCGTTGTTGATCACGCAATCGATGCGGCCGAAATTGTCGAGCGCGGCGGCGACAATACCATGGGCCGCATCCCAGTCCGCGACGCTGGCGCCGTTGGCGATCGCCTCGCCCCCGGCGGCCCTGATCTCGTCGACCACCGAAGCTGCGGGCCCGGCGTCCCGGCCGCTCCCGTCTTCGGCTCCGCCGAGGTCGTTGACGACGACTTTCGCGCCATGGGCCGCCGCCAGAATGGCTATGCCCCGCCCGATGCCGCGGCCGGCGCCGGTTACGATCACGACTTTGTCTTGCAACAATCTATTTTCCATTCCCAACTTACTCCCCAAACGTCATTCTCTTTGCAGAGAGATTCTGCGACTTCGCTTCGCTACGCGCAGAATGACGAAGTGAGGGCGCTTCGCTTCGCGCAGAATGACGAAGTGGCGCACACCGCTTCTTTTCCTGTCATTCTGCGCGAAGTCGCAGGATCTCACGCTTCGGCGACGAGTTGCCGGGCGATGACCTTCAGCGCCAATGTCTCCTCGGCGCCTTCGAAAATCGACAGCACCCGTGCATCGACGAACAGGCGGCTGACCATGGATTCTTCGGCGTAACCGAGTCCGCCATGCAATTGCATAGCCTCCCTGGTCAGCCATTCCGCCGCCCGGCAACTGAACAGCTTCACCAGACTCGCTTCCATCTGCCCGCCGCCGGCGTCGAGCTGCCGCGCGACCTCAAAGCTGAATTGCCGCGAGGCGGTCAGCCAAGCGAGCATTCGCGCGAGTTTAACCCGGCTGAGCTGGAAGTCGGCAAGCGCGTGCCCGAAAACCCGCCTTTCGCCGGCGTAGCGCAACGCCTGTTCGAAAGCCGCCTGCATCACTCCCGTCGCCCTTGCCGCGGTCTGGATGCGCCCGCCGGTGAATCCCGCCATGGTGTAATAAAACCCCTTGCCTTCGCCGGCCTTTCTGCCCACGAGGTTTTCCTCGGGCACGAAGTAGTTTTCGAAGAACAGGTCGAAGGAATGCATGCCGCGATAGCCCAGGGTCGCGATCGCCTTGCCGGTCAGGTTGCCTCCCCGTTCTTGCCCGTGACGAAATTCGTGTCCCGCGTAAACGGGTTTCTCGACCAGAAACAGGCTCAGGCCGCGATGTCCGAGCGACGCGTCCCGGCTCGTACGCGCCAGCACCACGAGCAATTCCGAGCGGCCGGCGAAAGTACACCAAGTCTTGCCGCCGTTGAGCAGCCAGCCGCCTTTGACCTTGCGAGCGGCCAGCGAAACCGCGGCGACATCCGACCCGGTATCCGGTTCGGTAATCGAAATGGCGCAAAGTTTTTCGCCCGAGGCAAGCAATGGCAGCCAATGATTCCGCTGCTTTTTCGTTCCGCCCGCGAGCAATGCCCTGGCGGCGATTTCCGGTCGGGTAATCAGGCTGCCCGCGGCGCCGAGCGAGCCGCGGGACAGTTCCTCGGTCACCACGATCATTGCCAGGCTGTCCGGGCGGTCGTCGGGCTGCAGGCCGCCGAAGCTTTCAGGAATGCTTGTGCCGAAACAGCCGAGTTCGGCGGCGGCCTCGATCAGGCTTTCCGGTATATCGAGATCCTGCCTGTGAATTCGTTCCGCCTGCGGCTCCACCACTTCGTCGGCGAAGCGCTGGAAGCTGTCGCGCACAATTTCGATTTCTTCCGGCAGCGAGGACGGCAGCCGGATTCGCTGTTGCTCGCATATCCGCCGACCGAGATCTTCCCAGCGCTCGGCGGACAGATTCGTAACGACGAATCCGCGCACATCTCCGCGCTGGGCCAGAGCCGTCAGGCTGCCG
>JANQSV010000342.1 GCA_028279115.1 Pseudomonadales bacterium | reverse complement strand
CCACCACCAGGCCGCTGCGGTTCTCCATCAGCGCGTGACCCGGACAACTCAACTTCGCCTCCAGCTTTTTCCCCTTGCGGTACAAGCGCGCGTCCTTGTATGTCGATTCTTTGCGCATGAGATTAAGCGCTAAAAGATACCGTGGGCAAAACATTGAAGGAAATCATCCAGCCTTCTGCATAAACCCGGATAAATCAATTGGTTAACTCGTATAACTGGTGTCCCCGGCAGGGGTCGAACCTGCAACCTACGCCTTAGGAGGGCGTCGCGCTATCCAATTGTGCCACGGGGACGGGCAGGCGCAAGAGTATAAGCCAAGGCGGCCGATTGGGAAACGCGGGCCGCGGGCCGTATCATTCGCCAGCGAACCTGAAACCCGGAGATTTTGGCTTGCCGGCGCCTGACTGGATTTTCTCCTCTTTCGAGGAACTCGACCGCGAACTGTTCTACGCGATGCTCGGTTTGCGCGCCGAGGTCTTCGTCGTCGAACAGGATTGCGCCTACCAGGACCTCGACGGCCACGACCGGGACGCCCTGCATCTATGCGGGCTGCACGACGGCGAGCTGGCCTGTTACGCCCGCATCAACGCGCCCGGCACGAAAACGCCTTATACGGCGATCAGCCGCGTGCTGGTGAGAAAAGAACACCGCGGCAAAGGTCTGGGCCGCCTGCTCGTGCGCGAGACCCTCGCGCGTTGCGAACGGTTCTGGCCCGGCGCACCGACCGCATTGTCGGCGCAACAGTACCTGGTCGAATTTTATGCCTCTTTCGGCTTTCGCGCTGTCTCCGATCCTTACGACGAAGAGGGCATTCCTCACGTCGACATGCTCCGCCAGCCCCCACGAGACCTTGCAAGTCGCGGCGGAGCGCCGTGG
This sequence comes from Pseudomonadales bacterium, assembly GCA_028279115.1. GTDB lineage: Bacteria > Pseudomonadota > Gammaproteobacteria > Pseudomonadales > Pseudohongiellaceae > UBA9145. Next base: position 4,116 of record JANQSV010000342.1, on the reverse strand, counting down.
GACGGTGCAGGCGGCCGCTAGGCGGGATCGGGACCGGGACCGCCGAGGCTGCGCCAGGCCCGGTCGAAACCATCCAGCACGAAGACTTCCCGTTCGGGCCGCCAGGATCCGATGGCGAAAATCGCCAGCGAACCGAAGACGAATCCCGGCAGAATCTCATACAGATCGAAAATCCCCCCGCTCAGATTGGACCAGACCACTACCGTAACCGCACCGGTCACCATGCCCGCCAGTGCGGCCAGGGCCGTGGTCTTGCGCCAGAACAGCGAGAACAATATGACCGGCCCGAAAGCCGCGCCGAACCCTGCCCAGGCGTAACTGACAAGCTCCAGCACCAGGCTGTTGCGGTCGGATGCGATGGCCATGGCGACGAGCGCGATCGCCACCACCGCGAGGCGGCTGACCAGCACCAGTTCGCGATCCGACGCATCCCGGCGATAGAAGGTGCGATACAGATCCTTGCTGACCACGCTCGAGGACACGAGCAACTGCGAATCGATCGTCGACATGATCGCCGACAGGATCGCGGCGGTGATGACACCGGCCAGCCAGGGATTGAACAAGGCCTGGCTGAGCGCGATGAAGACGGTTTCGGGATTTTCCAGCGGATTGTCCGCGAACCAGGCGATGCCCGCCAGCCCGGTCGATACCGAGCCGATCAAGACGACGATCATCCAACTCATCGCTGTGCGGCGCGCCGCGAACAGGCGCTCGGGATCTTTCGCCGCCATGAAACGCGCCAGGATATGCGGCTGCCCCACGTAGCCGAATCCCCAGGCAAGCAAGGAAATCAAACCCAAAGCGCCAAGGCCGCCGAACAGGCTGGTGCTTTGCGGATTGACGGCCAGCATCTGGTCGGCGACCACTCCAACGCCGCCCATGGCATTGACCACCATCAGCGGCGCCAGCAACAGCGCCGCCAGCATCAACAGGGCCTGGATGGCGTCGGTCCAGGCGACGGCGAGAAAACCGCCGGCCAGGGTATATGCGACGATGATGCAGCCGCCGACTATCAGCGCAATGTAATAATCCAGACCAAAACTGCTTTCAAAGAGGATGGCGCCGCCGACGAGCCCGGCGGCGACATAGAAAGTGAAAAACAGCAGGATGACCAGCGCCGAGGTGACTCGCAACAGGTTGCCGTGATCGCGGAAGCGGTTGGCGAAGAAATCGGGCAAGGTCAACGAATTGTTCGCCTGATGGCTGTAGACCCGCAACGGACGCGCCACGAACAGCCAGTTGAGCCAGGCGCCAATCACCAGCCCGACTCCGATCCAGACTTCACGGATACCGGACAGATAGACCGCGCCGGGCAGACCGAGCAGCAGCCAGCCGCTCATGTCCGAGGCGCCGACGCTGAGCGCTGTCACCAGCGGTCCCAGGCTGCGCCCGCCGAGGATGTAGTCGCCGAGATTGTGCGTGCGGCGGTACGCGATGAAACCCAGCACGAAAATCAGCAGCAGATAGGCGATGAAAACCGTCATCAGCGGCCAGTTGACCGTCATTGCTCCGCCGCCCCCGCGCGATTGGCAAAGTTCCCGTTTGTTCTTGTCATCGACTTCCCCCGTTTGTCGCCGCGCAAGTAAATCTTTTGCTTTTCATACCGATAAACCATGAAAAGGCGTACAGGAGCTTCCCATGCAACTCCCACGCAGCCAAAGGCATATTCTACACAGCCTGAAAACCCGCGGCCCCCAGTCGGTGCGCATTCTATCGCGGCAACTGGAAATGACAACCATGGGTGTGCGCCACCACTTGGCCGACCTGAACGGGATCGGATTCGTGCAACAGTTGCCCGCCGAGAGACAACATCGCGGTCGGCCCGTTTCGCTCTGGGAACTGACTGAAAAAGGCCATGCCTGGTTCCCGAACTCCGGCGCGGAGCTGGCGCGGGAACTGATCCAGGTCGCCGACCTCTGCTGGGGCGGGGACGGCGTCGAACGCATGATCGATGAGCGCGCCAGCCGGGTGGAACAGCGTTACCGGGCGGCGATGCGCGGATCGGATGACGACCTGCAACAAAAGGTCGAACATCTGGTCAATCTGCGCAGCGCCGACGGCTACATGGCGGGAGTGCGGCTGTTGCCCGACGGTTGGCTGCTCGTGCAGAATCATTGCCCGATCCAGGCCTGCGCCGAGAATTGCCCGCATTTCTGCAAGTCCGAACAGCGCATGTTTCAGTATCTGCTGGGTGCCGGAGCAACGGTGGAACAGACCGATCATCTGCTCGCCGGAGACCGCCGCTGCGCCTGGCGCATCCGGCGCGTCAACGCCGCAGTGGGTGAGGCCAGGTCGGCGCAGCCAACGGGAAGCGAAGCTTTTCGAGGGCCGAACAACCGACCAAGGATGGCCGGGCCGGGGGGCATTGAAGCCGCCAATCCCGCGCCAAGGATGGCATGAACAATCCAACAGAATCCCCAAGGAGATTCCGCGCCTCCGCTTCGCTACGCGCGGAATGACCGTTAAGGGGCTTCACTCTGTCTGGCGTGGTGACTGCATCGCTGTCAGTCGCGATCCGTCAGATTGTTTTCGATATGCGTGAGCATCCCGCGCAGGATGTTCATTTCCATGACGTCGATGCGGGTGCGGCCGAACAGGCGCCGGATGCGATGCATGAGCTGACGCGGGTTTTTCGGGTCGTGGAAATCGACCGCGACCAGCACTCGTTCCAGATGTTCGTAAAATCTTTCGACGTCTTCGCTGGTGGCCATTTCCCGATCCCATTCACGCTCGGCGGCCGCGGCTTCACCGCCCGCTTCGGGCAATGCGGCCTTGTGCAGTTCGTAGCAGACCACCAGCACCGCCGCGGCCAGATTCAACGAACTGTAGCCGGGATTGGCGGGAATGCGAACGTGGTAATGGCATAACCGTAATTCCTCGTTGCTGAGCCCGGTATCCTCGCGGCCGAACACCAGCGCGACCCGGTTGCCGGTGACCTCGGTCAGCGCCTGCCGCGCACATTGCTCCGGCGTCAGCAATGGCCAGGGAATGCGCCGGGAACGGGCGCTGGCGCCGATGACAAGGCCGCTGTCGGCAATCGCTGCGCCGAGCGAGTCGACTACCCGCGCCTGTTCCAGCAGATCCACCGCCGACGCGGCCCGGCCCGTGGCGACACCGCTCGGAAACTCCTTCGGCCGCACCAGCACGAGCTTCGACAGGCCCATGTTCTTCATCGCCCTGGCGCTGGCGCCGATGTTGCCGGGATGGGAAGTGTTGACCAGTACGATGGATATGTTGCCGAGACCCGGTTCGTTCATGGGATTTCCTCACGTCATTCTGCGCATGGCGAAGCGAAGACGCAGAATCTCGATGATACTCCAAAGAGATCCCGCGACAGTTTGGCGGGATTGCCATTCTGAACGGCGCGCAGAGGCAAGGGACATGGATGTTCCGAGTCACTTCGCACGGGATGACAAGGTTCTGTTCCGGTTCTGCTATCATCCGCCCCCCGGCGTCCGCGCCCGTCCGATCTTCCGCGAATCATGGAATCCCTGCTCAACGTGGCGCTCATCGCCGCCCGCGCCGCCGCGCGCAATCTCGCCCATGGCATCGACCGGCTCGACCGGGTGAAGCTGCTCGACGATTCCGAAGACGGCTTCAGCACCAGCATGGATCGGGATTCGGAGCGCACCCTGATATACCAGATCGGGAAACTCTATCCCGAGCATCGGATTGAATCGCGCCTCTCGGGCGTCTGTGGAGGTGCTGACGAGAGCGTCGTCTGGCTGCTTGAGCCGCTTGCCGGCAGCCGCAATTTCTATTCCGCCCTGCCCGCTTTCGGGGTCGCCGTCGGCTGCCGCGTCAAGGACATATTAAGCCACGCCGCCGTCATTCTTCCGCAGACGAACGAGGAATTCAGCGCCAGCCGCGGCCAGGGCGCGCAATTGAACGGCCGTCGTATTCGCGTGGGTGGAGAAACTCGCCCGGACGGCGCGCTGCTGAGCCTGCACGCGATCTCGGACAAACGGCAGTTGCTGCAGGCATTGCAACAGCGGCTGCACGCGGAAAACGCGCTGATCCGGCAAAGCGGTTGCGCCGTATTCGATATCGCGCAGACGGCCGCGAACCGCTTGCAAGGCGGCTGGTTCGGCGAGAGCGCCGGCTTCGGCCACCTCG
>JANQSV010000305.1 GCA_028279115.1 Pseudomonadales bacterium | reverse complement strand
CTCCAAATCAACCCGGGCACACCTTAAATCAGCCCTCGGACTGTCCTGTGAATCAGGACCACCTCAGAGCATCAAGCAAGATGTCGAAATGGGAAAACGATGGTCGTGACACACTGGAAAGAAGACTATCCTGTTTTCATCAACGGACAGGTCAACATTCCAGAAAGTATCCGTTCACTTTGGGAGGCCAGAAATATACTTGAAAGGGCTGTTAACCGTGGCAATCAGACTGTCGGGGAGCGGTAAAAAGTCTGCCGGGATTGGTCATACTCTAGCCAATACCCACTTGGCGCTTCTCCCAAAGCTGCTGCGTCAGCGACCTGATTTTCACAACGGGCAGGTTGCGGCGGCAAACGGTTACCACCTCTCCGCGTCAGACGGATTAGATACAGCGTGAGAAATTCTCCCCTTAGCCCCACAAGGCGCCCTTCGCCGCTTCCGCCGCGAATCGCGCCGCCGGCCATATCTCGATGCCGTCCGCCGACCGGAACGACCTTCGGCCTGTGTAAACCAAAATACGGCGGGTCAGCCCGGATACGGGCGCGATCGCCCGCAGCCCCTTCAACAGCCCGGTGTGATACCGGTCGGTGGCCTTCACTTCCATCGCCAGCAGGTCGTCTCCCCGCCGCAGCAGGAAATCCACCTCCGCGTCGGATTGGTGGGGGGACCAGTACGCGATCTCGTCGTACAAACGCTTTGTCTCGCCCGGCGCCCCGGTCCATGCGCCGGCATGAGCGCGCAAGGTGGTCAGCACCCAGCTTTCCAGCAGCGGCCCGCGTTCCTCGGCGGTCACTTCGCCAAGCTGTCCCTTTACGGCGCGAACGACGCCGGGATCGACCCAGTAGAGTTTCGGCAGCTTGCGCTCGCGCACGCGGGTCCGAGTCTCGAAGGCGGGCAGGCGGTGAACGAGCAGCGTGTCTTCCAGGATTTCCAGGTAACCGCGCACGGTGCCGCGGGCCACTCCCGCGTCGCGGGCGATACCGGCAACGTTGATCACCCGAGCGTTGAAGAGCGCCGCTATCGGCAGGAAGCGGACGAAACCGGGCAGATTGCGCACCAGGGCTTCCGCGCGTATTTCCTCGCGCAGGTAAAGTTGCATATAGGCTTCCAGCACGGCGTGCGGCTCCGGGTTGCGCCACACCAGGGGCAGAGCGCCGTAACGGAGTATCCGGTCAAGATCGAAATCCGGGCCCAGTTCGGCGGCGGCAAGCGGAAACATGGTCTTGTTGAGCGCCCGGCCGGCCAACAGATTGACCCCCGCGGCTTTCAGCTTGCGGGCGCTCGACCCGAGCAAGGCGAAGCGCAGGCGATGCGATTCGATAAAGCGATGCACTTCGTTCAGCAGCATCGGCAGTCTTTGAATTTCGTCGACGATCACCCAGTCGTTCGGGTCCAGATGGTCGATGGCTTGCGCGAACAACGAAGGGTCGGCCAACAGATCCTGGTACAGGCGTTCGTCCAGCAAGTCGATGTGCAGGGCGTTGGGCAGGACGGCGCGGACCCAGGTGCTCTTGCCGACGCCTCTCATGCCGAGCAGGAAGAAACTTTGCCGCGGCAGCGTGTTGATGCGCTCATAGGTGGAAAGCATGCCACCGATTATACATGAAAAATGGCGGCGACATGTGCATGCGTGATACGCCCGCTGCCGCCGACACGGGGAAGACTCTGACCGCCATCATTCAAGATGCGTTGCGAGAGTCGCTACGCAGGCGCAAAGCGAGCGTTCAGCCTGAAATCGACATTTTGTCTCGGCGCATCGCGACGACGCTCGGGAGCATGCTTCCCGCCGATTGTGGCTTGAAAACGTGGTCACGTGATGGATGCCCCATGCCCCTATCATTTGTCGTCAATTTGGTTTTGGTACTCTGTACTTGGGCACCCGCCGCTTATCAATTTTCACATGCTTTCTGAACCATTCTACGAACGCAGCTCGTCCACCTCTATTCGGTAACGCCTTCGGAACCGGAAACTCGAAAAGGTAACCAAACCGGGCATAGTAGATTCCGAGTCTTTTGATTTCATGCCTGCGCCCCAAATAAGTCAGGGCAAAATACCCAATTAGCTGAAAGAAATCTTGCAACGGCAGAAAGGGCGGCGCGGGTATCGGCGTCGAGAGCACGGGCGATCCGGGCGATGGCGACGGAATCGACACCGTTCTTGCCGAGATAGCGCAAAGCCTGGAAGACGATCCCCGTCGGCCGGCCGGCGCCGACGAGGTTCTTCGCCACCGCATTGCGCATGATGATCGATTGGCTGCCAATTTGCCTGGTTCGGGACGGACCGTTCGTGAGATAGACTGCCTTGGCCGGAACCTGCGCCGTCAGGCCGAGCATGTTCGCCGCCCGTGCCGGAGAAACCTGCATCACATGTCTGTCCTTGCGCGCGATGGCGCGAGCGACGGCGTCCGCATCCGGCGAAAGGACGCCGAGTTTCGGACTTTGCTTGGGAAAATCGTAGATGCCGCGCGTTAGCCGACGAATCACGCCTTGATCGGCAAGCCGCGATAGCGCTTGGTCAATGGCGGCGCGCGAGCCGAGATCAAGGAAGTCACCAGGAGTGAACACGGCTCCCCGGCCTTTGCCGACAATGCGGCGTTTGATTTTGTCAGTTGTCATGGCACAGCTACCTATTGTCAGGAAATAATACATATATTTCTGACTTGCAAGTATTGCGCGTAAACCTCAAAGAGATTCTGCGACTCCGCTTCGCTCCGCGCAGAATGACATATCAAACTCCTGTCATTCTGCGCGAAGTCGCAGAATCTCCATCCGGCAAGGTTGCTGCCTTTTGGAATTCTCTATCGAGCCGCGCGGACGATGTGATCGTTGATCAGATTTTCCACCAGTTCCTGCTTGCCGCTGGTCTGCGCGGGCTCGCCCGTGCCGGCGGCGATGTCGCGTAACGCCGCGAGATCGAGATCCCGGTTTTCGAAGCGTTCGCCGTCGCCGGAATCGAAGCTGGCGTAGCGTCCCTGCCTGAGCGAGCGCATTCTCGGGTCGCCGAGGATGCTGTCGGCGATCAGCAGACCGCGTGCGAACGCGTCCATTCCGCCGATGTGGGCGATGAACATGTCCTCGATATCGGTCGATTCCCGCCTGATTTTGGCGTCGAAGTTGAGCCCGCCGCGGCCGAGTCCGCCCGCTTCGAGCACGACCATCATGCCGTGGACGCAATCGTACAAGTCGAGGGGGAACTGGTCGGTATCCCAGCCGTTTTGCGGGTCGCCGCGATTGGCGTCGATCGACCCTAACAAATCCGCGTCCGCTGCCATGCGCAGATCGTGGGCGAACGGGTGTCCCGCCAGGGTGGCGTGGTTCGCTTCGATGTTCAACTTGAAGTCGCCGGCCAGACCATGGTGGCGCAGAAATCCGATCACCGTCTGGGCATCGAAATCGTATTGATGCTTCATCGGCTCCATCGGTTTGGGTTCGATCAGGAAGGTGCCGTCGAATCCGATCGAACGGCCGTAGTCACGGGCTTTTTCCAGGAAAATCGCCATGTGTTCGAGTTCCCTGCGCGTGTCGGTATTCTGCAGGCAGGCATAGCCTTCGCGCCCGCCCCAGAAAACGTAGTTGCCGCCGCCGAGTTCGACGGTTGCGTCGAGCGCCGCCTTGACCTGGGCCGCGGCTCGCGCGACGACGGCGAAATCGGGATTCGTCGCGGCGCCATTCATGTATCGCGGATGGGAAAACAGGTTCGCCGTGCCCCATAGCAGCCGCAATCCGGTCTCACGCTGCCGCTCCCCGGCAAGTTCGACCATCGCCCGCAGATTTTCTTCCGACTCCGCGACCGAGGCGCCTTCGCTGGCAAGATCGAAGTCGTGGAAGCACCAGAAAGGCACGTTCAACTTGCTGAAAAACTCGAAAGCGGCGTCGAGCCGGTCGCGCGAGCGGTCCATCGCGTCCGTTTTCACCGCCCAGGCGTGGCTGCGGGTTCCAGGCCCGAACGGGTCCGCGCCTTCCGCGCAAAACGTGTGCCAGTAGCAGACGGCAAAGCGGAGGTGCTCTTCCATCGTCCTGCCCGCCACCACGCGCGCCGGGTCATAGGCCTTGAAGGCAAGCGCATTGTCGGACTCGGATCCTTCGTATCGGATTTGCCCGATGCCGGGAAAGTACTCCCGGTCTCCGACGAAAACTTTTCGACTCATTTCCTGTACCTTTCTCTGTCATTCCGCGCGTAGTCGCGGAATCTCGTTGGTGGTGGTGCAGCGCTCGTAGAGATTCTGCGACTCCGCTTCGCTTCGCGCAGAATGACGAAGTGGGGGCGCTTCGCTACGCGCAGAATGACGTGAGGGATAATCACGCGTAAAGCGAAGAGACCGCCTCCACCGCCTGCTGATATTGGCCATAGGCGTCTTCGTAGAATTTGACCGCGTCCTGCCTCGGCTCGCAACACAAGCCGTCGTTGCGAGTCAGGTTCGCGCGGCAGATTTCCGCGATCGAGGCGCCGGGTTCGAGCAGTTGCATGGCTTGCAGGGCCGCCCCGAAAGCCGCGCCTTCCTCTTGTTCGTATACGGTTACCGGGGAGGCGCAGACGTCGGCGACGATTTGCCGCCATTTGCCGCTGTTGGCGCCGCCGCCCGTCAAAACGATGTTTCTTGCTTCCACGCCGAGAGCGGCGAGTTCGTCAATGCCGAATTTCAATGCGAAGGTCGCGCCCTCGACCGCGGAGCGCAGGAAGTTTTCCGGTTTCATGTTGCGGCCGTCGAGGCCGACGACGCAGCCGCGGGCCCTGGGAAGATTCGGCGTGCGTTCGCCATTGAAGAAGGGCAGCGTGATGACTCCTTCGGATCCGTGCGGCGCAAGACTGACCTGCGATTCGAATCTCGTCAGCTCGACGCCGAGCAGATCCCGCATCAGTTCCGTCGTGACGGTGCAATTCATCGTGCAGAGCAATGGCAGCCAGCCGCCGGTCGATGAACAGAAAGCCGCGATGTTGCCTTTCGGATCGATCACAGGCGTCTCCGCAAAAGCATACACCGTGCCCGAGGTGCCCAGGCTCATCGTGACGTTGCCGGGGCTGACATTGCCGGTGCCGATGGCGCCCATCATGTTGTCGCCGCCGCCGACGGCCACGGGTATCCCGGCGGGAATGCCGAGTTCCGCGGCCGCGGCGGCGCGCAACTCGCCGACCGGCTCGTTATCGATGCGCAGGGGAGGCAGGCATTCGCCGAGGTCGCGGTCGGGGTCGACCGCGCGCAACATCGGCCGCGACCAGTCGCGTTCGCGAATGTCGAGCAGGCCGGTGCCGGAGGCGTCGCCCGTTTCCATGCAGCGCTCGCCGGTCAGCCAGAGATTGAGGTAGTCGTGGGGCAGCAGAATGGCGTCGAGTTTTTCGTACGCTTGCGG
>JANQSV010000271.1 GCA_028279115.1 Pseudomonadales bacterium | reverse complement strand
CGCCTGGCACCTGGCGCATGCCTTGGGCGAGCGGCCGCCGAGCCTGAGCATCGAAGACTGGAACGCCACGCGCAGGCGCGTCAGCGGCGAAATTCGCGGCAACACCGGCACCGGGAAAAAGATTCTGGCAATGCTGAATCCGTTTTCCTGGGTACGCGCAAAATAGGAAAGATCACCATATGAATTGGGATACGGCCACGCAGGCTCAGCAAGGCGATGTCCGAAACGCTCAGGATATCGAACTCGCGGACGCCATCGGCGTATTGCAGCGCCTGCGCGATGTCGTTCGCGGCCAGGTGATCGGCCGCGACGACGTGATCGAACTCGTCATCATCGCGCTGATCGCCGACGGTCATGTGCTGCTCGAGGATTTTCCCGGCTCCGGCAAGACGACCCTGGCCAAGGCGCTTGGCGACGCCATTGGCGAAGCCTGGGACAAAACCCGCGGCGACGACCGCGATTTCGAGCACTTCATCGCGCCGTTCCGCCGCATCCAGTTCACCCCCGACCTGCTGCCTTCGGACGTAACCGGCGTGCCGGTCTTCGACAGCGCGAGCAACGCCTTTCATTTCCGCCACGGTCCGATTTTCGCCCACGTGGTGCTGGCGGACGAGATCAACCGCACTTCGCCCAAGGTGCAAGCGGCCATGCTTGAGGCCATGGGCGAGAAACAGGTCACCGTCGACAACGTGACGTACCCGCTCGATGAACTGTTCTTTGTCATCGCGACCCAGAATCCGCTCGATCTGGTCGGCACCTACCCCCTGCCGGCGCCGCAACTCGACCGCTTTCTGTTCAAGATCAGCATGGAACATATCGACCGGCAGTCGGAACTCGAAGTGCTCGAAACCTGGCAAAGCCGGCGCGACGGAGCCGGCAGCGGTCCGGCGGTGACCCGCGACGAACTCCTCGCGAGCCGCGCCGCCATCGACCGGGGGGTGGCGATCGCCGAAGTCGTCAAGACCACGCTGGTCGACATCTCGCGCAAGCTGCGCGCCGACGAGCGGGTGCTGCAAGGCAATTCGACCCGCTCGCTGGTGCTGATGCTGCCGGCCCTGCAGGCCGCCGCCGCGTTGCGCGGGCGCAATTTCGTCAGCGCCGAGGACATCGAACTGCTGCTGCCCCGGGTGTTGGGCCATCGCATCGAACTGGCGCCCGGCGCAGCCGACATGAACAGGATATTGCATGACAACATGCGCGAACCCATGGAACGCCTGGCCGGCAGTACGGTCGACCGGGACTAGCCGGCCGCGGCGCGGGATTCCGGCCCTGCTGCTGGGCTGGGCGCTGTCCTGCGCCTGGATGTTCGCGCTGGCGCAAGATGACGGCGCTCCTGACCTGGGCGATATCGAGATTACCCAGTCCGTTACCTGTTTCGGCTTCACCGATATCGATAATCCCCGCGCGCTGGAGATATGCGACGCTCTCGAACTCGAAGAGAACGTCAGGGCGCGGGAACTCGCGGAGGAATGGATCCGCCTGCAGCCTGAATCGCCTGCGGCGCAATTCTCTTTCGCGGAAGTGCTTTACACCGGAGAAGGCAATCTCGCCCGCGCCCTGTTCCATCTCAATCGCGCCGAAAGCCTTACCGGCTACGCCGACATCAACGAAGCCGTCGAGTCGGGCAACATCCAGTGGCACTACCTGACCCTGAGCCAATTGTCGAACGTCCACCAGCTCATGGGCGACCAACTGCGCGCGCTCGAATATCTCGACAAGATCGAGGAGATCTACGGCCAGGACATCGAGTCCTTCCGCGGCTGGCCGCTGCTCAAGCTCAAGCAGTACGACGCCGCCCGCGCCAGCGCCATGGCCGTGCTGGAAAACAGCGAAAACGAACGCGAACGGGCGCGCGCCTGGAATACCTTGTGCGCGGTGGAACTCGCCAGCCTGGCGCCGGTCAATTCCATGGCGGTCTGCAATCGGGCGATCAGCGAAGACGAGAATCTCGCCGCCCGGTCGAACACGGGCGATACCGTGTATCTGACGAACGCTTCGGAAGTCGCGTTGTCGCTGTTGCGGATGGACGCCGCCGAGGACTATCTCGACCGCGCCACCCGCAATCTGAATCCCGACAGCGTCGCCGATCCCTGGGTCTACAAGCTCTATCTGACCATGAGCCAGGGCCGCTTCATGGACGCCCGCGCGGCGCTCGACCGCATGCTGATCTGGCGCGAGAACCAGAAGCCCATCGTCGGCGTCATGAACCGGGCCGAACATTACATGGTCAGCGCCGCGTTCATGTTGCTCGCGGGCTATGCCGAGGACGCCGCCGTTTTGTCGGCGACCGCGCTGAACCAGCCGGATCGCAACGGTTCCTATAGCGCCGACGACTTCCAGAAGGACGCCATGGCGGCCCTGATCAACGCCATCGCCAGTCGCATGCAATACCAGGTGCGTCTCGAGGAAGCGGCCGGCGAGGGCTGGACCGGCGCGCTCAAGGCCCGCATCGATGCGTCGGGGCTGCTGTTTTCCGCCTGGCGCTCGGAACGCTTCGCGGCCTCGCTGTTCACCCGCCCGGAAATCCTGCTCAACCGGCTGCGACCCTATGCTCCTCTCGATGTACACATCCCTGAATGGATCGAGCCCGATCTCGTGCGCATGATCGGCGCCGGCGTCGTGCGCGGGGCGCTTGACGAAGCGCTTGCCGCCGGCGCGTTCGAACTCAATACCGGTTATTACCATTCCTGGCTCACCGAGGCGGCGGCAATAGAAGGCGATGAAATAGCGGTAATCGACCATGGCGCCCGCGCCCTGACCGAGTTGCCCGGCGAGGAAGCGCTCTTGCGCGCTCGCGTGGCGGCGCGCATGGGCGACGCCCATTGGCGCCTCGGTGAATACGAATCCGCGCTCGAGCATCTCGAAAACGCCTTTCGCGCCGACCCCGGCGTCAGCCGCCGCCTCGGCATCGAGCTGCCGGTCAGCTTGCGCGTCTCAGGCGGAGGGCTTTCTCGTGAACTTGCGGATGTCCTGCGCGCTTCGCCGCGTTTCAGCGAACACGAGAACGGCTTCCCGCTCGAAGCGGGCGACGACGGCGCCATATGCCTGCGCGCGAGATCGGGCGAAAACCTGTCGTGCTATACTTCCGCAACTTCGGGTGGACCCGCCGGAAACGCCGGCGAGGCCAGCCGGGCTTTTCATGCCTGGGCTTTCGGGCCCGGGTTCGAGATCGACAAGGCGCAACGCTCGATCCTGCGCGGCTCAAGCGTGATACTCGCGAATAGCGTCAGGGGCATGGAAAACAGCCCGGAACTGTTATCGGAAAACTGACCGGCGCAGTCCTGTTCGATTTCACGGCGACCACTTCACGGCAGTCCAGTGACCGACCGCAAACACTTGTCAAAGCGGCTGATCGTCCTGCTTGCGGCGATTTCCGCGCTGGGACCTTCCGCCACGCAGATCCTTTTGCCGGCGGTCCCCGTGATTCGGCAGGATTTCGCCGTCAGCGACGACATCGCCCAACTTACCCTGAGCCTGTCGATGGCCGCCATCGCTTTCGGCACCCTGACCTACGGACCGCTGGCGGACAAGTTCGGGCGCAGACCGATCATCTTGCTCGGCCTGTTCATCTGCGCCGCCGGCTCCTCGCTATGCGCCCTGGCCGGGACCATCGAATTGCTCGTTATCGGCCGCTTCGTTCAGGCTTTCGGCGCCGCCGTCGGGCTCGTGCTGGCGCGGGCGATCATTCGCGACGTCTACGGGCCCGCGGAATCGGCGCGGGTGATCGCGACCCTGGTCACGGTAATGGTCGTGATTCCGATGATTTCACCGGCGGCGGGAGGAGAACTGCTGATTCGATACGGCTGGGAGTCGATCGGTACGGCATTCGCCGTATTCAGCCTGGCGATGTTGTTCATGGCCGGATTCAGCTTGCCGGAAACGCTGAAGGAACCGGTGCCCTTCGCCGGCGTGGGCTCGATGTTGCGGACTTTCGGCGAATTGCTGTCCTCGCGCGTTTTCAGCGGCTACGCCTTTTGCGTGGCCTTCGTCTCGGTCGTGTTCTTCAGTTTCGTCGCCGCCGGCCCGGAAATCCTGGTTTCGGTCTACGGGCGACCCGCCAACGAATACGGCTACTATTTCATCATGATGCCCGGCGGCTTCATGGTCGGGAGCTATATCGCCAGACATTACGGCATGCGGCTGCATATCGACCGGCTCATGCTGATCGGCATGGTGATCGCCGTCGCCGGCATCTGTCTCGCCTTCGCCTTGCTGCTCGCGGGCTGGCGTCACCCGCTGGCGTTGTTCACGCCGATGTCGCTGACCGTGCTCGGCAACGGCATCACGCTGCCCAGCGCCCAGGCCGCGGCCATCAACGAATTCCCGCGGCTGGCGGGCAGCGCTTCGGGCTTGACGGGTTTTTTGCAGATGGCGCTCTCGGCTCTGGCCGCCCAGCTTGTGGCGGTGGTCTACAATGGGACGGCGTATCCGTTGATGTTCATCATGCTGGCGGCTTCGCTGCTTTCCCTGGGCAGCTTTCGTATCGGGGTGGGTCTTGGCAATACCGGCCTGACGTCAAACTCCAGGCTGCGCGATCAAGCCCAATAGTCGGATCCTGTCATTCTGCGCGCAGCGAAGCGAAGTGATTCGGGGCATCCATGCCCCTCACCCCTGCGGGGCGGCGCTTTGCGCCGTCCAAAATGGCAATCCTGCCATTTTGTCGCAGAATCTCCCAATCAAACCACTTCCCGCAATTGCGCAACAAATTCTTCTTCATCGCGCAGACAGCGCAAATCGAGCAGCAGACCGCCATCGCGAATCCTGCCGATTACCGGCCGCGGCAATTCCCGCAAGCGCCCGGCGAGTAGTTGCAGGGCCGCGTCCTTGCCGCCTTTTTCCGCGATGGGGGTAAGCTGCAAGGCGGTGCTTTCGAGCCGTTCGAGCGGCAGGGCGCCGCTGCCGATCTGGCTGTTGCATTCGGTCAGTGCAACGCAGGCAGCGGGGCCGAACGCCTCGGCCACCGGCTTCAGCAGCCGTTCGCCGAGGGCGAGAATTTCCGCCGCCGAGCGGGTCAGATCGGCCAGCATGGGCAGCCTGGACGATAACCGTTGCGGATCCTTGTACAGATTCAGCACTTCGCGCAACGCGGCAATGGTGATCTTGTCGACTCGCAAGGCGCGCTTCAGGGGATTGCGCCGCACCCGGTCCACCAGTTCCCGCCCGCCCACGATTATTCCGGCCTGGGGTCCGCCGAGCAGTTTGTCGCCGCTGAACGTTACGAGGTCGACGCCTTCGGCGAGCGCTTCGTTGACAGTCGGTTCATGCGGCAAGCCGTAACGCACGAGGTCGACCAGGGTGCCCGAGCCCAGGTCGTGTACGAATGGCAGCCCGTTCTCACGGGCCAGTTGACTCAACTCCTGCCCGGAAACCGAATTGGTGAAGCCGCGCACCTCGTAGTTGCTGGTATGCACTTTCATCAGCAGCGCGGTACGTTCGTTGATCGCGTTTTCGTAGTCTCGAAGATGCGTGCGATTGGTGGTTCCGGTTTCACGAAGGATGCAATTGGCGCTTTGCATGATCTCGGGCATGCGGAAAGAGCCGCCGATCTCCACGAGTTCGCCGCGGGAAATCACGACTTCGCGCCCGGTAGCCAGCGTATTGAGCACGAGCAATACGGCGGCGGCATTGTTGTTGACCACGGTGGCGGCTCTAGCGCCGGTCAGTTCGCAAAGCGTCGCTTCGAGATGATGGTCGCGGTCGCCGCGATGTCCCGCCTCAAGATCGTATTCCAGGTTGCAGGCGCCCGCCGCCGTCGCCATCGCCTCGACCGCTTCCGCCGGCAAGGCGGATCGGCCCAGATTGGTATGCACCACGGTGCCGCTGAGATTGAACACCGGCTTGAGCGAAGCGCTGAATTCCGCGGCGAGTTTGCGTTGCACTGCCGTATACAGCCTGCCCTGGAAATCCGCTCCCGAAACCAGGGCCTCGACATCCCCGTCGCCGTCCCGCAAAGCCTTGCGCAAACGCGCGAGTTCGCCCTGCGCGGCAAGCTTGCAGGCCTGCGCTCCGTATTGCCCGACCAGCCCGGAAAGTTCGGGCGCATTGAGTACCCGGTCGACCGAAGGCAGGGATCGCAAACGCTGATTCTGGGCCACTGTCTTGACTCCCCGCTAAGTGCCGGAGCAATCCCGGCAAAGCGCAGCCAACTCTACCACAGCCCGCAACGCCGGTTCGAAGGTTGGAGTGGGTGTCCCTTGAGCGACTTTCCCTTGAGCGATTTTACGGTTTTACTCATGGTATTGGAAATGGTAGAGTTTGACCCATGGACGCAACCATAGATCGTGCGGGCCGTCTCGTCGTGCCCAAGCCAATCCGCGAAGCGGCACAATTGCACCCGGGCACCCGGGTTCGATTTCATGTGTTCGACGGTTATGTGGAGATTGAGCCCATCCCAGCGGAGATTTCGTTCAAACGTTCCGGCGCCTCACTGATCGCCGTTGCGAACACGGAAGGCGAACGCTTGACCACCGAAGAAGTAGAGCGGACTCTCGCCCGCTCACGTTCCGAGAGCGCCACGAACCGGTTGCCGGAGTGACGCGCTATCTCTGCGACACGAATGGATTGATCGCGTTGGTCTGCGAATGGCACGAACACCACGCCAGGACACAGGCGGAGTTTCAGCGCCGCGCCCGCGCCCGAGAAGAACTCGTGCTCGCCGCTCACACATTGGCGGAGATGTATGCGGTCCTCACTCGATTGCCCTCGCCGCACCGGATGCGCAGCGAGGATGCGCTCACGCTTATCGAGGGCAACTGGTCAGACACGCCCACGGTGCATCTTACGGCGCGCGATACCTGGAATGCCCTCCGCGACTTCCAGCAACGCGGAATCACGGGCGGGCAAATTTACGATGCGCTAATCGCCACCGCCGCGATCAAGGCTGGAGCTTCAGCCATCCTCACCTGGAACCGGCGCAATTTTGAACCTTTCGCCGACAGTATCCGCATCGAATCGCCACCCTGACCGGAGACCACTCAAAAGAAATAACGTAGCAATGGGATACCCATTCATGGATGACCTAAGTCCCATCTAGCAAAAATGGGAATTGTCGGCGAAAAATAGACTAGGTTGCCTTCAGGGCGTATCTTTCCGGTGTTAGACACATAGAAAAAGACTGGGACCAGACCATGCCAAAAGGGGGTCAGCATGTCGTTGTGCGCGATGGCAAATGGGCTGTGCGCAGGTCCGGGGCCAATCGAGCGAGGCGACGCTACGAAACGCTGAAGGAAGCAATTGAAGCGGCAAGAAAGATTGCCAGAAGCGAACGAACCGAACTCTTCATTCACGGGGAGGACGGCAGAATTCGCGAGTGGCATTCCTATGCATGCGATCCAATTCCATCCAAGGGATGAGGGAGGCGCGGTTCTCAATGCGAAAGATTCAAAATCACCGAAATCATGATGCATAAAGTGACTCTGCGTGAACTCAGCGGTGGCATGGATTCACGTGTTGAATTCATAGCCGTTCAGGATATGGGGCTGGACAGTCTCGACATGGACCGCATCCAAAACTACTTCCAGGATGTCTTGAAGAGGTCGACACCGCACCGTTCGGACCTCGAAAATTGGCGGAAACTTCTTTGCAACTCAAATTTGCTTGTCAAGTCGGGCGAAAATTACCAGGCAACCGTTGCGGGGCTGTTGCTGTTTGGCAAAAATCCCAACCGCCGCCTGCCGCAGGCCACCGTGACCACGGTGGCTTTCGCTGGGACCGAGAAGGGGAGCAACACGGTTGATGAAGAACGGATCATAGGGCCGCTCACTTCCCGAATTTCGAAGCGTGGCGAGGTCTTGGACAGAGGCGTTATCGATCATGCGATCGATTTCGTTCAACGCAATATGGGAAGCACCGCTTGGCTCGATGGCGGTAGGCGACTCCGCAAGAAAGCACTCCCGCTGGATGCCGTGCGCGAGGCGATTGTGAATGCCGTAACCCACCGGGATTACACGCTGGAAGGGACGGAAATTGAAATTTCCCTTTACGACGATCGGATGGAAGTCATCTCACCAGGTAGGCTTCCGAATGGCGTTACGGTGGAGAAGATGAAGGAGGGCGTGGTTCGCGTGGCCCGCAACGAATTGCTCAAGGAAATTCTCCGCGACTATGGCTATGTGGAGCACTTCGGAATGGGTGTCCGCCACCGGATCATCGAATCCATGAGAAACCACAACGGCACGGAACCGGACCTCATGGAAGAAGAGCACCGCTTTGTCGTCCGGCTCTGGAAGGACAATTAGCCGAATTGGGTGGTGATTACGGTCGCTAGCGATGTGACACTCATCTCGGTACCAGTGAATCTCACCATGACAAGTTTTTACTTGATGCTTGAGGATGTCCGGAGCGGTGATGGGACACCCACCATTCATCGTTGCCAATGACGTGATGAGCGGCTGTTCGAGTCAAAGTGGAGTGGGTGTCCCTTGGGAGTGCAGTTGATGAAGGACCCCGAATTTCGGGTCGAATACGCGCGCATTGAAGAAGAGTATGCGCTCATCGAGGCCATGGTTCGCGCTCGGGCGGCGGCGAATCTGACACAGGCTGAGCTTGCACTGCGCCTCGGTACCACACAGTCCGCGGTGGCAAGACTGGAAGGCGGTCGGGTATCCCCGTCATTCGCGACCTTGCGCCGCTATGCCGAAGCCACCGGCGCGCGTCTCAGCGTCAGCCTTGAGCTGGCGAATTAGCTCAACTTACGCATGTTCGCCAACATACGCCGGATAGACGCCTCGCCCAAGGAGGAAAATGAAGATGCACAAATTGTTCACACAAGCTCAATTGGAGGCGATAGCAGACGCCCTAGGCCACACAAGTGAAGGCCTCACTGGTGGAGAAATTCAGCATCTTCTGGCATCCAGCAAGATGACAGATCCCAGCTCCATCACGAAGCGCATCCGCATCTACAATGCTTTTGTCGAAAGCCAAAACACCAAGAAAAATCGAACGCACATTCTAGAATTTATTCGTCTTGCAATGGATCCGGCACGCTACAGTCGCGAGCCAGGGCGCTATGAGCCCATGCGCGCACTATTGAATCAAGGGCTCGCATTTGCTGGTCTTTTCGTTGACGAAACAGGCAATCTCAATGAAGCAAAAACTGTTCAGACCCTTCCGGAAGCACAGCGTCGAGCCCGGGACCTGAAGGCCGACCTCGAAGGGCGAGGCGTCCATCCGGACGTTTTGGAATTCTGTCGATCCGAACTCGTTGTCGACAACTATTTCCACGCCGTCCAAGAGGCGGTGAAGAGTGTCGCTGACAAAATGCGGAGCCGAACCGGATTGACGAATGACGGCGCGACTCTCGTTGACCGGGTGCTTGGGGGCAACCCCCCACTCTTGGCCATTAACTCAAACATCAGCCAGAGTGAACGCAGTGAACAGAGTGGCTTTGCCAATCTCGTTCGCGGAACCTTTGGAATGTTCCGGAATCCAACTGCCCACGAACCACGAATCAAATGGGAAATAACAAAGGAAGATGCCGAAGATTTGCTGACAATTGTATCGCTTATCCATCGCCGAATTGACAAGGCTCACATGCCGCCAAGAGTCTAAGTGAAGTCAGGCTGTGATGGAGGCTGTGATGGGAAGGCTGTGATGGGACACCCACAGTTCAACATTGCTAACGACGCGATAAACAGTGGTTCGAGAAATGACTGTTCGGCATATTCTTCAATTTGCAGTATCGAAAGATATTTTGGATCTCCATAATGGATGATTGTCCATGCGATTCCAGATCGACTGACAATCCATTACAGATGAATCAACAATACCCTCGTCAAATCTTTTATCCAATTCCGAATCTAGAAGACGGCAAATAAGATAACGCTGTATCAGGGAAAATTCATTTGAAATCAAACTGTTTGGAATTCCTTTTCCTTCGACTACATTTTTCAATATTTCGGCATCATGCAGACTAAGATCAACACCATCCCTCCAATTGGCCACAAGTTTGATTTTGCGTTCACTATCATCCTTCAATGCTGAAAGTATACAGATCAGACTGTCGTTGAAAAAGTAGCTCTTCTCTAAACACTTTCTGATTCTCTCGGAGAAATCTTGATCATCGAGACCAACTTTGGTCGATATCAGTCCTAAGGGTGGATGAACAGCGCTACGCAGAGAGCTATTGTGATGATCGATATTTGCAATAATCATTGCTATATCGTATTGATTGCCGGTCAGCAAAAAACAAGCCGCATCTAACCAGAGAGTTTTATACCAGAAAGAACTACTGTAATCTTGCTTTTCGCAAATTGAACGAACAATATTTCTGAGTCTGTTGTTATCATCTGGACCGATTGCTTCCGGCACAAATGCGGTAATCCACGCAATTGATCCGGCGCGCATTTCTTGTTCCATAGGAACTGGATTCAGCTCGATATCCTTGAGAAATTCGGTCAATAGTAAATCGAACAATACTCTCAGCTTACTAATCACCCATTGTTGATTTTCTAACACAGTCAAAATCCCCTATAAAGTTTCCAGCAGGCGGCAGGCAACCCAAGTTTCTCCGTGCTCCGTTGTTTGGCCCATTCCCCGAAGCGGCACGGGAACATCTCGTTCCCGCATCTTGCGTTTCAGTTCCTTGGGGCTTCTAGCGTCTATCGATTCCATATGTTCGCCCATGGTGGACATTCAACTTGGTGTGGCTTGGTTCTCTTGTCAAGCGGCACGCCGGGCGCGAGCCAGATCAAAAGCGGCTTGCAGGTTCAGCCAGTGCTTCGCCGTGCTCCAGCCTATCGCTTCCAGCGCCAAGGCGCTTCGAGGCGTTATTGAGGCTTGTCCGGTCGGCAGCATGTGCAGGTTGCTTCGGCTCATGTTCAACTTCGCCGCGATTTCAGTGCGCGTCAATCCACTGGCTGCCCCGGAGCCACGCACGCACTCGCCGGGGTGCGCAGGGTACTAAAATTCGTTCATGTCCGAATCTCCAGTCCATCTGGAAGATGAGATTGCCGTAACGCCTTGTGCCCAAATTTCGCATCTGGTACGACATCGCCGGACTGGATGCCATGATGTTGTGCCGACATACAAAAAAGCGCAAATTTCGTCCCCGTGAATCGGAGATTGCCTCTATCCGGGTTTACGCGCAAGGTGGTGGTAGAATGAGCGGCGAAAACGAGGTCTAGCCGAATGCCGGAACTGCATTTCAAAGGGAAGGAGTACGTATTCAACCACCATCTGACGGTGCCGCACCGACCGTTGGTGGCGCATCCGGACAAGTCGGTGCCGACGGAACCCGTGGATGGGGAGTGCGATGGCGGCGGTGCGGACAGGAATCTGATTATTCACGGCGACAATCTGCATGCGCTGAAGGCGTTGCTGCCTCGATACGCCGGCAAGGTGGATTGCATCTTCATAGATCCGCCGTATAACACTGGAAATGAAAACTGGAACTACAACGACAATGTCAACAGTCCCATCCTGCGGGAGTGGCTGAACGGCAACCCGGTCAATAAAGAGGATATGCTGCGGCATGACAAGTGGTGCTGCATGATGTATCCACGCTTGAAGCTACTGCATGAATTACTGTCCGAGGACGGTAGTTTCTGGATGACGCTGGATGATAACGAAGTACACCGTGGCAGGATGCTGATGGAAGAAGTATTCGGGGAAGACGCATTTGTCTCCTCTATCGTTTGGCAGGCCAGATATTCGGTGTCAAGCGATGCTTCGGTATCGAACTCGCACAACCATATTCTTGTTTTTTCTAAAGCGCCTGAAACTTGGAAGTTACTTCGGAATGAGATTACAAGGGATGAAAAACAGGCTAAGCAATACTCCAATCCAGACAATGATCCTCAAGGACCTTGGAGGGCGATTCCGTGGGATGCGCCTGAAGTCCGAGAAAACTTGTCATATCCGATCACCACGCCGAAAGGAAGTGTGAAGTACCCACCAAAAGGGAGACATTGGTCACGGGAGGAAGAACAATGGAATGAAATTGTCGAACAGGGCTTGGCATACTTTGGAAAAAATGAGGATGGGGCACCTTCGTACAAAAAATATCTGAAGGATGCGGGTACTGTTGTACCGATTACTTGGTGGCCACATGAAAATTCTGGCCACACAGACGAAGCAAGTAAGGAGCTAACAGCCTTTGGCTTGGAAGTAGACTTCGCTACACCAAAACCAGTTAGGCTTTTAGACAGGATTCTCTCTATCGCCACCCAACCCGATAGCTTGGTGCTTGATAGTTTTTCTGGATCAGGAACAACTGCCCAAGCGGTACTTCGCTTGAACAAACATGACAATGGTTGTCGTCGCTTCATACTTGTGGAATGCGAAAATTATGCCCATTCACTAACCGCCGAGCGTGTTCGCCGGGTTATCAATGGATACGAGTTTCAAGGCGTCCAGAAAGAAGAGCTTCTCAGGGAAAAAATCACTTGGAGCAACTTTAGCCGGGAACGGGCGCACCGGAAGATTCTGGATCAAGTACAAGCGATAGAGAATCTGGATTCAAGCGGCTTCGAAACCATCAAGAAAAAAATCAAGGACGGAGAGCTGATCGTCACGGGTGAAAACAGAATAAGCGAGAATGTCGAAGGGCTCGGCGGAGGATTCACCTACTACACCTTGGGCGACCCCCTTGATCTGGATAAAATGCTCACTGGCGAAAGCCTGCCCGACTACGCCAGCATCGGCGCGTGGTTGTTCCACACTGCCACGGGGGAGCCGCTAGCCCAGGAGAACATCAGGGAAGAGGATTGCTACCTGGGCGAAAGCGCGACCTTCCATGTGTGGCTGATTTACCGGCCCATCCTGAAATTCCTGAAATCCCGTGAATCGGCGTTGACTCTGGATTTCGCCGAAAAGATATCGAAACGAAAAGGCAAGCGTCACTTGGTGTTCGCATCGTCGCGCTTTGTTTCCAATAAGACACTGTTCCCGTTGGGTGTGGAATTCGCTCCGCTACCCTTCGCCCTGTACCGCCTCGAAAAGGAGTAATCCGTATGAACTGGCACGATCACATCCATGTCGATTCCGCTGTTCTGGCCGGCAAACCGGTAGTCAAGGGAACCCGCTTGTCCGTCGATTTTTTGCTGGGCCTGTTTGCCGAGAACTGGACGGAATCCCAGATACTCGAAAACTACCCACAGTTGACCCATGAGTCCCTGCAGGCCGTATTCGCGTTCGCCGCCGAATCGGTTGGAGAAGAGACGCACTGGCTGCTGGCGGAACGCGGCTCCTGATGCGCTTTCTGGCAAATGAGAACATTCCGCGCGCCAGCATCTTGGCACTGCGCGAATCCGGTATCGATGTGGTTTCCGCTTCCGAGCGATGCCCCGGAGCTTCCGATGAACTCGTTATGCGTATCGCTCACGAGGAAAAGCTCACAATAGTTACTTTTGACCGGGATTACGGTGCGTTGATCTTTCAGAAGCGCCTTCCGCAGCCCGCGGGTGTCGTGTTTCTGCGCTTTCAACCGGTCACGCCGCAAGAACCGGCCCAGTATGTTGCTCGTTTGCTTTCTATGCAGATCGAACTGGAAGGTAATTTCACCACCGGAGACCGGGACAGGGTTCGGCAGCGCCCCTTACGGGTGGTGCATGGGTAATCCATGGAACTGAAGGATTTTCAGCAGAACGTGCTTGATTCGCTGGACGAGTATCTGGGTGAACTTGCCGGGGCGCGCGAGAACGCTGCGAAAGTGGCGAATGTGAGCCGTGAAAACCCTGAATTGAACATCCCGGTTCCCGATTTCACCGAGCAGGCGTGGAACGAATTGGCGAAAAACCGCAAATTGCCCGATTCACGCAAGCAGTTTCCCTTCAGCAAACGCGGCGACGGCGCTGGCCGGCCTGTGCCGTCGATTACCTTGAAGGTTCCCACCGGTGGCGGCAAAACACTGCTTGCGGCGCACTGTGTATCCCGCGTCATGGGCGCGTGGCTGCGGTCCAACAGCGGATTGGTGCTATGGATCGTCCCGAATGAATCGATTTACTCCCAGACCCGCAAGGCGCTGAACAATCGGGAACACCCGTACCGGCAGGTGCTCGACCGGGCAGCGGCGGGCCGGGTGAAAATTCTCGAAAAGAATTCTCCTCTGAACATGCGGGATGTGGAAAGCCATCTATGCGTAATGCTGCTGATGCTGCAATCCTCGAATCGGGAAAACAAGGAGTCGCTGAAGATATTCAAAGACCGGGGCAATGTCCGCGGATTTTTCCCCGAAGGGGACGACTTTACCGCCCACCTCGACTTGCTGGAATACGTGCCCAATCTCGACGTGTATGGCAAAAAGCAAACGCATGGCTGCATCGTCAAGGACTCTCTGGGCAACGCGCTTCGAGTCGTAAACCCAATAGTGGTTATGGATGAGGGGCACAAGGCATTTTCACAATTGGCGCGGGATACCTTGTACGGATTCAATCCGTGCTTCGTGATCGAGCTTTCCGCAACCCCGGCAGACCGTCCGCCCGTTTACAGCAATTGGCTGGTGGACGTGCGCGGCACGGATCTGGACCGTGAGGAAATGATCAAATTGCCGATCAATGTCACGGTGCGCGGCAACGACGATTGGCGCGATTGTTTGCGGGCCGGATTTGAGCATCTGAACGAACTGCAAGCCGCAGCCGAAAATCTCCGTGCGCGAACCAGCCGCTACATTCGGCCCATTTGCCTCATTCAAGTGGAGAGAACCGGCAAGGAGCAGCGTGAGATGGGCTTTATCCATGCCGAAGACGCCCGCGAATACCTGTTGACGTTGGGCGCGAGCGAGCGTCAGATCGCAATCAAGACTTCGGACAAGAACGATCTCAAGGAGCCGGAAAATCAGGATTTATTGAGTCCTGAGAACGAAGTGCGGTTCATCATCACCAAGCAGGCGCTTCAGGAAGGTTGGGACTGCCCTTTCGCCTATGTGTTGTGCTCCCTTGCACCGAATTCCAGCCGCAATGCCATGACGCAATTGATCGGACGAATCCTGCGTCAGCCGGATACGAGAAAGACCGGCGTGGCCGCGCTGGACGAGTGCTACGTATTCTGTTTCCACGTAAAAACCCTGGACGTGGTGGAAGGCATCAAGAAAGGTCTTGAACAAGATGGCATGTCCGATCTTGTGGACCGCATCCAGGAAAGTGGCGAAAGCGGCGGTTGGAGTGGAGCCCCGCGTTATTTGAAGCGTAGAGAATCGTTCCGTGATTTGAAAATCTACTTGCCGGTGGTGAATTGGGTGAAAGGCGAGGAAATTCGTCCACTTGATTACGAAGAGGACATTTTGTTTCGTATCGATTGGAGCCAAGCAAACCTGGAAGGCATCGCACAAGGGATACCCGCGACTGCGCAAGAACTAGAGACACAGCGTGTCCAAGTGGGCTTGGCCGATTCCGGGTCCACGGATTTTCTCGCCACGCGTGATCTGGGCAAGGAGCGGATTGAAAAACTCTTCGATCCAGTCTACGCGGTGCGTTCGATCGTGGACATAGTTCCCAATCCTTGGCTGGCGCGCGAAATCATCGAGGTTGTCCTGACAAAATTGGGCGAGAACGGCTTTGGCGAAGAGAAACTCGGCGCAGTGGGCCATTTGATAATTGAAACACTTCGAGCGCAACTGGGAAGCGAGCGGGACCGTTTGGCGGAATCCCTGTTTATGGATGGAGTAGAGGCTGGATCGATTCAATTCCGGCTGCGCACGGACAGGCACAATTGGGTAATGCCGGAAGAAGTCGTTACTCAACGAGACACCAACAGTCAGGAACTGCGCCGGGGAGACAATCAGTTTGTGCAACGAAACCTGTTCGAGACAGTTTATCTGGACGATCTCAACGGTTACGAACGAAACGTGGCCTGCTATCTCGATGGCGAAAAGGCGCTACGCTGGTGGCATAGAAACGTCGCGCAGCAACAGTACGCGCTGCAAGGCTGGCGGAAAAACAAGATTTACCCGGATTTCATCTTTGCCATTGGCGGTGAAGGTGGAAGCGAACGGATCATGATTCTGGAAACCAAGGGCGACCATCTGGACAACCCTGACACCAAGTACAAACACAAGGTCATGGAAACCTGCGCGAACGCGTACCGAATCGAAGAAGTATCGAGCCGCGGCGAGTTGGAGCTCGTGGTCGATAACGAGGTCTCTGTCAGTTGTGATCTGATTTTCGAGGGTCAATGGGAATCCGAACTCTCGAAACTGCTGGAAACCGGATAGCGCCACTTTGCCGGAAAACGCCCTAGCGTCTTGCCTGCGGCTGGCGGCAACGTATACTTGCGGCACCCCGGCAACGGACAGCGACTCATGCCCGAAAAACCGAACCTGCTGATCGTCAACAACTTCCACGCCGACACTATTGCCAAGCTCGATGCGCGCTACGAGACCCATCACTTGTGGCTGCTGTCCGAGACCGAAAAAAGGGACCTGATCGATCAGCTCGAAGGAAGCTGCGAAGCCGCGGCGACCGCCTCGTGGGTCTGCGACGAAATCGTCTACGAACTGGGCTCGCTGCGCGTGCTGTCCTGTTTCGGGGTCGGGGTCGACGGCATCGATTTCGAGCGCACCGCGGCGGCGGACATTGCGGTCACGAATACCCCCGACGTGCTCAACGACGCGGTGGCCGATCTGGCGATCGCGCTGATCCTTGCGACTACGCGTGACATCGTCAATGCCGACCGCTTCGTGCGCGCCGGCGAATGGCGCAAGGGACCGTTTCCCTTCGGCGCCGGCCTGGCCGGGCGTACGCTCGGCATACTCGGCCTTGGCCGCATCGGCAGCGCCATCGTGCGCCGGGCCGAACCGTTCGGACTGCGGTTCGCCTATCACAATCGCAGACGCAAGGATGATGTTTCGTTTCCGTATTTCGAATCCGCGCGGGAACTCGCGGAACATAGCGACATCCTGCTCAACATGCTGCCTGGCGGCCCGGAAACCTTTGGCCTGGTCGATCTCGAAGTACTCGACGCACTGGGGCCGGAAGGCATATTCATCAACGTCGGCCGCGGCTCGAGCGTCAACGAGTCCGCCCTCGTGCAGGCCCTGCGGCATGGCCTGATCGCCGGCGCCGGACTCGATGTCTACGCCAACGAACCGAACGTGCCCGCCGAATTGCTGACTATGGACAACATAGTGCTGTTACCCCACATCGGCAGCGCGACGGTGGAGACGCGAGCGGCAATGGGCGATCTGGTGGTGGACAATCTGGATTCCTGGTTCAGCGCCCGTAAATTGCTTACTGAAGTGACCGGAAACTGAGCAGGTAGCGGGATGCCGACCGAAGCACCGGAATCCGCGCCTGTGCGCGAGGCCGAACTTGCCTTTCAGGCCGACATGCTGCAACAGGTGTCGCGTACCTATGCACTGACCATCCCCCTATTGCCAGCCGGTTTGTGCGAAGCGGTCACCAATGCATACCTTTTGTGCCGCATCGCCGACACGATCGAAGACGAACCGACTCTTGATCCGGTGCGCAAGGAAGTATTGCTGGGAGGATTCACGGCAGCCGTGGCTGGCCGCACCGAAGCTGACGCCTTTGCCGCGAGGTTGTCCGCCTTGCTTTCGGACGCCACCTCGAATGGAGAACGTTTCCTGGTCGAAAACGCCGGGCGCATATTGCGCGTCACGCACGGATTTTCCTTCGCCCGGCGCCGGGCAATAGAACGATGCCTCCAACCAATGACGCAAGGCATGATCGAGTTTCAACGCAGACGCGCAACGGAAGGATTGCGGGATATGGCGGAACTTGAGCGCTATTGCTACCACGTCGCCGGCGTGGTGGCGAAGATGCTCACCGAGTTGTTCTGCGACCATTCATCGGCAATTGCCGAAAAGCGGGAAGAACTGCTGGCGCTGGCGCCTTCGTACGGCCAGGGCCTGCAGATGACCAATATCCTCAGGGATATCTGGACCGACCTTGCCCGGGGCTATTGCTGGCTGCCGAGGGAGCCGTTCCTTGCCGGGGGCTTTGAAGTCGACGACTTGCAGGCCGGCGACAATGGCCCTGCCTTTGCGGCGGGCCTCGATGAACTGGTGACCGCTACCCATCGGCAATTGCGGCAGGGGCTCGAATTCATTCTGCTCATCCCGCGCCAGGAGCGCGGAGTTCGCCGGCATCTGCTGCTGACCCTCGGCATGGCCGCCTTGACCTTGCGCCGCATTCACCGCTCGGAAGACTTTCGCGCAGGCAGGGACTTTACCCAGCCGAAACGCGCCGCGCCGGCATTGATGGCGGCCATTC
>JANQSV010000251.1 GCA_028279115.1 Pseudomonadales bacterium | reverse complement strand
AGCCCGCTTCGAAAACGGAGTCGAAACCCAAGCCTCCCGCCGACAAGCCGGCGGACGAGGCGCCGCGAGGCGACTAGACGGTATCGATGCGGTGTTTCGGCGCCGGGCTCGGCCGCTAGAGGCGCCGCGAGCGTAAAGTCTCCAACAACCCGCGGGGCGCATCTTCGGCCAGATCGAGCACCCGCTCGAAGCCGGCCGTGCCGCCGTAATACGGGTCCGGCACCTCGGATTCCCGGGCCGTGGCGTAGTCCATGAACAACCGGATCTTGTCGTGGTATTCGGGCTCGGCCTGCTGTACCAACAGCGACAGATTGTCACGATCCATCGCCAACAGAAGATCGAAGTCTTCGAAATCCCGCTCCTGCACGCGGCGCGCGCGTATGCCGGCCAGGGAGATACCACGCCGCTCCGCGGCAGCCTGCGCGCGCCTATCCGGCCGCTCGTCAACATGGTAGGCATGTGTACCCGCGGAGTCGACGAGAATTCGCTCAGCCAATCCCGCTTCTTCGAGCATGTGGCGAAATACGCCTTCGGCGGTCGGGGAGCGGCAAATGTTGCCCATGCAGACAAATAGAACGCTTGTTTTTTCTTTAAAATCAGTCATTTAAGGGTCTTTTGGGCTGCCTCTTATCGGCCCTTTTTTGGTGCCGTAAGTATCTGATTTTCTTTAGTTGGCAGCAAGGATAAGAGGCAGAATTCTCCAAGAAGTTGTTCCGAAGAATTGACGGTCCGCTCGCGAGGTAAGCAGACGCTTGAATGACTCAGTTCCGGTTGGTCAAGAGGTCAGCTCACGACCAAGACCAGCCGGTCAAAAGTCGATCCGAAACTCGCGGCCGTGATCCGAGAAACCCAAGCGGCGATATAGTTCGTGCACCTTCGGCCTCGCGTCTCGACTCGTGGCAATCAACTTGTAGCAGCCTTCTTCTTTCGCGGCGGCGACAATCTCGTTCACCAACTGTGTGCCCAGACCTCCCCCGCGCTGCGATTCATCCACATAAACATCCTCCATCAGCCCAAATGGTTCTTGATGAAGGTCATTGTGCATTAGGTAGAGATAGGCGCGAGCGACTTCAACACCATCGGAACTGACCGAGAATCGAACACCTTGAGCAGCTAACTTCTTTCGATCTACGCCCATTTCGTTGCCCCGATAGGTTGAGATGCGAGCGACTGGTAGGTGTCAGAAGCCGTCATTGTATCAAGAATGGCTTGAAAGGCGGGATGCGGCCTATTCTGTTGAAAAACTCATTGCTGAAGTCGCGTTGTCGTCGCGATTTTATCGATGCGAGCCTTCCAGTCCGGCATTGCCGGATTGTTGATTTTCTACGGGCGTTTCAGTGCGATCATTCGGGTGATTTCACTCAAGTCACTGCCATTTGCCGTAGGCCAGGCGGACCGGTCCCTAGGATCTTTGCCATGCGTCGTAAGTTCTGCGCCGTCGCGGTGAGCAGGAACTCGTCCCTGGCACCGCTCAAGCCGCGTAATCGCAAGCGATCCATCTTGAGGATGCGCTTCATGTGGGCAAACAGTATCTCCACCTGCTTGCGCTGTCGCCGTGTTCGCCGAGACGCACATCTTGTAGCCACATTTGAACCAAAGTCACCTAAGCGATTGTTTTTCTTGTCGAAAAAAATGGTGCCCATGCACACGAATAGAACACTGATTTCTATTTTACTTTCAACCACTTGCGAATCTTTCGAGTCCTTAGTGACTCTGTCGAAAAGCGTTTGTAAAGCCTTCATTTTACAAGGGTAGGCGAAATTACATTAAGGAGGAAATGCCGGGGAAATCGGCTGGGATGAGAGACAGATTTTTGCTGTTGTGACAGGCGTCTCATTTACGAAATTACCAGGAACTTTGCCTGCAATTTCGTTTCGAATATTTCGAATATGGAGTATATTCGCCTTTGGGAAACGGAGAGTGATATGGCGACTTCAGAACTGCGAATCCCTGATTTGCCCAGCGATGAAGACGTACAACTGGCGCGGGAAACAGGCCGCAAGATCGCCGCTGTAATTGGCCAGGGCGATGCAGCGCAGTTGTGCGTTCTCGACGGTGATGATCGCTTCATGGTCCCAATGGGTGCGATGAGGATTCTCGCCGAGATCTTGAACCAGATGGCCCAGGGCAACGCGTTCGCACTCATGCCTGTCGGTTACATGCTTACTACGCAGCAGGCGGCTGACCTGCTGAATGTGTCGCGCCCGTATTTTGTGAAACTCCTGGAACAAGGCGAGATCCCGTTCACTAAAGCGGGCCGCCACAGGCGTGTGAAGCACGAAGACCTCGTTGCGTACATGCAGAGGATTGATGCAGAGAGCGATGAGGCCATGACTGCTCTCGCCAAGCAAGCGCATCGACCTAATCTAGTGTCCTGAACCGCTGGCTGAATGACGTTCACCACGATTCCCCGTTACCCGCCGGCACGATAGCGATAGCGCGACGAAGTGCCGTTAAATTCACCTGACAACATCGGAAATAGTGGAAAATAGCGGGTAAAATATTGGATACAATATTCTTTTCTCCTATGACATCATGAATATGATGGCAAACAGATTTCCTGTATATCTTCATTAGGCCGAAGGGCAAACTTTTCCTGAGGGTAAGCTATTGAACTTAAAGGTTTTTGAAAACTGCACCCTCATCGACGGCGTCGCCGATGAGATCATTCCCGAAGTCAATGTCGTGATTGAGCGAGACAGAATTCGGGAAGTCACAACGGAGCCGGTTCGCCTGGACGCAGCCGAACGCTTTGATCTCCAGGGCAAGACGCTGATGCCCGGGCTGATCGACAACCACGTCCATGTTTACGCCATTCACCTGGATCAGGAGAAAACCCGCGGAATGCCGCATACGCTGATGACCGCGCACGCCATTCCTCGCGTGCGCGACATGCTGATGCGCGGATTCACGACGGTCCGTGACGTAGCCGGCGGTGACTACGGCCTCAAACAGGCCATCAACACCGGCCTCGTGGCCGGTCCACGCCTGTTCGTCTCCGGGCGCGCACTGAGTCAGACAGGCGGTCACGGCGACCAGCGGCACATCACCGACGACTCGATTCCCTGCGCATGCACCAGTGCATTGGACATCATGTGCCGTTTGGCGGATGGGCTGGACGGCGTGCGCTATGCAACTCGCGAGGAGCTGCGTAAAGGCGCCGATCATATCAAGCTGCTCGTATCCGGCGGCGTCGGCTCGCCCCACGATAAACTGGAGCATACTCAATACTCGCTCGAGGAAATGCGAATTGCCGTAGAGGAAGCACAGGCGCGGGGTACCTACGTCGCAGCACATTCCTACACGTCAAAAAGCACTATCCGAGCGGTGCAGGCGGGCGTGCGGACCATCGAGCATGGAAATTTCGTCGATGAAGAGGCCGCGCAGTTGATGGCCGAAAAAGGCGCCTACATGGTCCCTACGCTGATCTGTTACTGGGAGTCGTATGCAAACGCCGACACCTACGGTCTGCCCTCGTACATCATCGACAAACTTCGCCAGGTCACCGAAGCGGGTTACCAGATGCTCGATATCTGCCGGGACGCGGGCGTTGCGATGGGGTTTGGAACCGATCTCATGGGGGAGATGATCGTGGCGCAGTCCAAGGAGTTCAAGCTGCGTGCCAACATTCTTCCCACGATGGACGTCATCAAGTCTGCCACCTCGGTCAACGCGGAGATACTCGGTAAAAGCGGCGAACTCGGCTGTATCGCGGCCGGCGCTCTCGCGGACCTGCTGGTCGTCGACGGCAACCCCGTCGAAGATTTGAGCGTGCTCGAAAACGACGGCCGCCGGATCCCCGTTATCATGAAAGGCGGGGACTTCTACAAGAATGCACTCTGAGCATCCACGGTGCATTGTTTACGTCACACTAACTTGGAGAATCGACCTTGCGGCGGATCAGCTCCGGCTCTCGCTTTGAGGAACTCGCGGCATACTCACGGGCGGTCGTAGACGACCGCTACGTGTTCATCTCCGGCACCACCGGATCGGACCCGGTCAGCGGCGAGATGCCCGAAGACGTCAGAGCGCAAATGGCGAACATTTTCGCGACGATCGAACAAACGCTCCGAGAGGCAGGTTCACGGCTGGAGGCCGTGACACGCTGTCGGGTTTTTCTGACCGATCAGTCGCACCTGACGGAGGTCGTGGAGGTGCTGCGGGAAAAATTCGACGATTGCCGGCCTGCGAATACGACACTCATTTGCCAGATACCGGCGCCGGGCGCCAAAGTGGAAATCGAAGTTACGGCTCGCTTGGACGCCGACGTGCAATGACGTCGCGCCATCGGCTCCCTAGGTGGCGGAGGAGCCGTCCGATTCCGCGTTTTTGACGCCTACCGTTTTCGCGATGTCGTCGGCGTTCCAGCTAATGTGTTTGCGAAGGGCCTCGACGGCCTGACGAGTTTGCCCTTTCTCCACCAGATCCAAAATGAGGCGGTGCTGCTCATCACTCTCACGCCGTGTCTCGCTCGAAAGCGAACGCTGCATCTTGAGGTAGCGATCGGACCGGGTGATGAGATTGTCCAGCACTTGCATGGCCAGTGGCTTGTCGGCCGCCTTGTAGAGCGTCGTATGGAACTCCACGTTGAGTCCCGCCCATTCCGAGAGGTCGGATGCGCTGTTGGAGCGGCGGATGACGTCGCGCAGATACTCGATCTCCTCAGCGGTGATGTTCTTGACGACGCTCTTGAGCAGATAGGGTTCGATCATCTCCCGCATTTCGTAGATTTCTTCGATTTCGCTCAGCGACAACTTGGGGACCACCGCCCCTCTGTATTTCTCCCACAGGAGCAAGCCCTCGGCGACCAGTTGGGTTATCGCCTCGCGAACGGGTATACGGCTCACGCCGAGCTCCTTCGCAACCTGCTCCTGGCGCAGGAACTGGCCCTCCTGGTAATGCCCTCCCAGGATTCGATCGCGCAAGACCGTCGCAACGCGGACAGCCGTCGTACTCCGGCTCAAACGGGTATCGGGCTTTGACTCGTCGGTTGCGATGGATCCCACTGGCATCCCCTGGAGGGCGAATTCGGGCCGCGTTGAAGCTCAAGTGCACGCTACGGAGGCCACGAGGGCCGGTAATCGCGGCAATGCCTCGATTATACAGACCTGCCGGGGATGCTTATAGCAGCGGCCTCAAAATAGATCCCGGCCCGCCGGGCGGCCCGTCGCCGAAGCTCGAAGCCGCGTGACCACCGGAATCACCGGGTCCATCGCAAGCTGACGCGGTAGCTGGGTATAGATCGGCGCGGCGACAACAAGGCCCGCGCTAACTCGATGGAGCGCAAGCGCCTGCCTACGCCGGACACCCGTACATACGATTGCGCACGACCTTGGG
>JANQSV010000327.1 GCA_028279115.1 Pseudomonadales bacterium | reverse complement strand
CAGATATCCGGTCGCGGACCGCGGCCGCCGGTCGAGAATGGGGAATATCGTTTGATCCTCTACGATGCCGCCGGCGTACAAGTCTACGAGGAACCGCTTGCGCCCATCGAGATCAGCGACAGCGACGAGTCTTTCTGGGCCGCCCGCACGCCGCTGCCGTTGCGCGCGGCGCGCGAGATCGTGATTCTCGATGCTTGGGGGAATGAGGTGCTGCGGCAGGCTCTGCCCGACTTGGAGTAGCATTGTGATTTGTCGGGTTGTGTTGGTGAACAGGGAATGAACAGTTCGCTTTTGCGCGTGCTTTGTGCGTCCACCTTGTTGGCCTCGCTGCCGGTTTTCTCGCAACCGGCTGACGAGACCGCGAACCGGCGGCACTTTTTTCCGCTGTTCGCCGACGGCGATGGATTCCGGTCTCACTTGTTTCTGACCAACGCTTCGGACGCCGCGAACCAATGCACGTTGTACCTGCAAGGGCCGGGCCTGGATGGCTTCATATTCGAACCCGGCCGGGACGTAACGCCGGCTGGCGCCAGTGTGATCGTCGATCTGCCCAGGGCCGACTCCAGCCGGACGCTGGCCAGCGTCGGATTTCAACCGTTGACATTCGGCTACGCCTCGCTCGAATGCGCCGAACCGGTCATTGCCGGAATGCTGCTGACCCAGAGCGGATTCGGTTCGGCTCAAGCCATGACCGCGCTGCAAAGCTCGCAATTCGCCACGGAGTTCCAGTTTCCCGTGTTTCCCCGGACGGGCTCGCTCGGCCTGATCTTCGCGAACGACACCGGGCGGGAAGTTTCCTGTATGATCGAACTGGAAGATGGCGGCGAAGTTCTCGCCGGAAGCGCAAGTATCGCCGTTCCCGGGCGATCGACCGCCGTGCGGTTCCTCGACGAAGTCATTCAGTTTCCGGATGGATTCGGAGGAGGCAAGGCGATTGCGACCTGCGACCGCGATATCGCCGCGTTGGGCATGTCGCTGAAGGACTCTGTTTTCACCGCGCTGCCCGCGCTCGTCCTCGACGGCGGCAGCACCGCCAAAGCCTCTCACGTCCTGCCTCTCGTCGTCGATGGAGAAGGTTTCCAATCGCAATTGCTGATCACCAATCTCGCGGAAACCGCCAATCGATGCACGATCGGTTTCCACGGCGAGGGATTGAACACAGGCAGATTCGAAACCACTGCTGGTCTGTCCGCGGCCACGCTGGAACTGGCCGCCGGCGGCGATCAGGTGTCGCTGCTCAGCAGAGGCGCGGCGCCGCTCGCCTTCGGCTACGCGACAGTCGAATGCGACGCGGGCGTATCCGCCCGGAATCTGTTGACCGCCGGCGATCGGGAAAATACGGCGGGAATGGCCGCGATTCACGGCACGCAAGCGGCGGATGTCTTTCGTTTTCCGCACATGCCCCGGGCCGGACTCATGGCGCTGATCTTCGCCAACGACATGGATGCCGACGCCTCATGCGCGGCGATCATCGGAGAATTCGGAGGCGTACGGGAGATCAGCGCGCCGATTTCCGCGCCGGCCAAATCAACGACGATACGATTTCTGCGCGACCTGTTCGGCTTTGTGGATTTCTTGCGGGGAGGAGAGGCAACCGTGTCCTGCACCGGCGATGTGAACGCGCTGGCAGTGCCTCTCAACGGAGCGGTCTTCAGCGCATTGCCGCCGGCGGTTCTTTCCTTTTCACAGGCAAGTTCCGACTCACCGATTTTCCCTTACGGAAGCAATCTCGAAGACCAGATCTTCGCGATCGGCAAGTTTGCGGTCGGACCGTTTCTGCCGAACGCGATCGGCGGAAACGGGAAGCTGACCTACTCGCTTGAACCATCCGTACCGGGCATGAATTTCAACGCGAATTCCAACTTCTTCGCCGGAATACCGACGACGGCCGGCGAATACGCGATGACTTACACAGTTACGGACGAAGACGGCGATTCCGATTCACTCTCGTTCAACGTACGCGTGGAACCCGACTCGGCGCCGAGCTTCGCCGGCGTTGCTTTCCCGGAAGATCTGCGTTTCACGCTCGGCGAACCCATCGAACCGGCGCAATTGCCGGAAGCTGAAGGCGGTAACGCTCCGGTGCGGCACATCCTCACCCAGAGCGGTTCCGACCTGCCGGGCTTTGATTTTTTCGTAGAGCATCCACCCGGTCTGGATTTCAACGGCAACACCCGGCGGCTAAGCGGAACGCCGACAGAGACCGGCGTTTACAACATGGTGTACACCGTTATCGATTTGGATGGAGACATGGATACGCTCGAGTTCACGATCACGATAACCGTGCCGGTTACGTCGGAATCCCTGATTGATGCGGCCGGATGCGACAACGGCCGTTTCATCGATGACCAGATTTCCAATTCCGCTCTTGCCGCCGACTGCCGGGCCCTGGCCGGTTTCGCCAATGTATTGATCGAAACCGGCCTGATCGCCGAAGACAACGTAATCCGCCAATGGGGCAAGGGCCGGCAGACAAAGCTGGACACCTGGGATGGCCTTTTCGTATTCGACGGAAGAGTGACCGACATCTGGTTGGGGGGCCGAGAGCTGAAAGGCGGCCTCCCGCCACAGCTGGGTCAACTTGGCGCTTTGGAGTCTTTGGTTCTTGGCGGCAACGAATTTTCCGGACCGATTCCCAGCGAGTTGGCGAATCTTTCCAATCTGGGATCTCTTTGGCTTCCCTCGAATCGACTGAGCGGTGAAATCCCGCCGGAGCTTGGCCGTCTCCAGAGATTGGAATTACTTGCTCTGGGAGAAAATGAACTGACGGGAACGATCCCTCCGGCACTTGGACAACTCGGCAATCTGGAATATCTGGATCTGCGGGACAACGAATTGCGGGGCGCCATTCCCGCGGAGCTTGCAAACCTGTCCAGTCTGCGAGACTTGAATCTCGGCATCAATGGACTGAGCGGTCCCATTCCCCCGGAACTGGGCCAGCTAACCGGGTTGACCAGTCTGAACCTTGATTTCAACGAGTTGACTGGAAGTCTTCCTCCCGAGTTGGGTCAACTGACAAAGCTTGAGGATTCAAGTCTTCGATACAACCGGTTGAGCGGCCCAATCCCGCCCGAGTTTGCAAGCCTGGGCAATCTAAGGAGATTGGCGCTGGACAACAACAAGCTGACCGGGCCCATACCCGACGGGCTTGGCGGCTTGACCGGACTGGAAATACTGGATCTCGATTTCAATCGATTGACGGGCGCCCTGCCTTGGGCTTTCCGGGAACGCATCGGACGGGACGAGTTGGTGCTGCGAATCAAGGGGAATCTGATCAGCGGATTCGAAGCACCGTCAGCGCCCGGCGCCAGTCCCGATTTCCCATCCGATCCGGCGGCAAACGGCAACGCGGCCCACAGTTCGATCGCCTGGTATCAGGGACCACTCGTGCTGGAATGGGATTGGAAAGGAAAGCGGGTCGAACATCAGACGCCTATCCTTGGCCGCTGGGCGTTGCTCGCGGTCAATATCGATCATGACATCGCCAAACCGCCACTGGTTATAACCCGCGTTCTGAACTCGCGGGATGAGGTGCTGGTCGAGCGCTTGGCGCAGGCGGCGCCCCCGGCGACGGAAGAAACGGCGTCCGGCCGCTGGCGCACCGAATATGTCTTCGATTTGCCCGGCGAGTATTTCCAGGCCGGCAATCAGTTGGTGCACGTCATCGACCCGGACGGCGAACTGGCCGAATCCAATGAAGAAGACAACGTTGCGGAACCGGTAGTCCTTTACGGAGAGGCGCCGCCCAAATTCCGCGCGACATTTATTCCCGTCCAGCTACCGGAAGAAGACGCATGGTATGCGGATCTCGATCCCGAATTGCTGATGCGGGGCACTCTGGCGATGTTGCCGATCGCGGATGACTTCGAGGTTCGAATCGGCCCCGCGCTTGAATCGGACAGCGGCTCCGTCGAGGAAGTCCTCGTGCAATTGCTGGAACTATGGAACGTGGAGGCCGATCCGGACGAGTTCTACCATGGGATTGCGAATGGGGACGTGGGAGGAATCGGTTTGCTGGCCAGCCAGGTGGCCGTCAGCAGTCTCTCGATACACTATGTTACGCCGCACGAGTTTGGCCACAATTTCAATCTCTTGCATACGCCTGGATGTTACGCGGGGGGGCCGGACAGGAACTATCCGTATCCGGCAGGCCGACTGGGGCCGATTCGAGGCTGGGGCCCCAATTGGAGGCTGTTTGTAACGGGAGAGAACGAAAACTACGCCGACGTGATGTCCTATTGCGGAGAGTTTCACCACATATCGGATTACCACTACCGTCTGGCGACGGAATACTGGCTTTCCTTCAACCCCGGCAATGGCGCGGGTAGCGCGACTTTGCCGCCTGCCGGCGCAGGCGGGGGAGTTTCGCGGTCTTCAACATCAGCGGATGGAAGCTCGGTGGTTGCGGTTCAGGCGGATTCAAGTTCCGATGGAGCCGGCAGCCTGGCCCTCTCGGGCCGCGTCGGCGCCGGCGGCGCATGGAGCCTGATCCAGGCGCGGTTGTCCGACAGGGCGCCGCGGCCCGCCGCGGAAGACGG
>JANQSV010000185.1 GCA_028279115.1 Pseudomonadales bacterium | reverse complement strand
CCGCGCGGCGTACAAGGGCCCGCAATTGTGGAAGGTAGTTTCGCGCACGTCGTCGGTGTTCATGATCATCAACATCCTGGTCGGCATTTGCACCCTGGGATTCATCTATTGAGTTCCGTCAAACGGGCAAAGCCGTTCGCGCCGGCAACCACCGACCGCCGTCCCGCCCCATGAAGCACACGCCCCAGTGAATGGACGGCAGTTTCAAGCCGACCGCCGCCGACGCTCCCGAGCCAGTTCGCTTGGCGCCTTCCGGGAATCGTCATTCCCGGCCAGCCCATGACGGATTGTATCCCGGATGGAATCCTCGCGATTGTGGCTGCCACGGCGATCCAGAGAAGCTTCGGCAGACAGCGGGCCCGAACCGTGGCATTATCTTGAAAGTGCGCCGAAACGCGAAACGGCGGCGAAAAGCGACAGGGACGTAATGGAGATTCCCGCCTCAATGATGCCAATATGCGAAATGCGAACGATGAACCAACCCGGAGGAGAGACGCCATGAATAGAAGTCTAACCGCGATCGTCGAACGCGAGGGCGATGGCTATGTGGCGCTCTGCCCCGAGCTCGATGTCGTGTCTCAGGGTTACTCCGTAAGCGAGGCGCGCGACAACCTGGCAGAGGCGCTTGAGTTGTTTTTTGAAACCGCGCCCCAGGAGGAAGTAGAAAGCCGCCTTCGCGGGGAAGTGTACGTGACCCAGATCGAGGTTGCTCTTGGGTAAACTGCGCGTCTTGTCGGGACGCGAAGTCTGCGGAATATTGTCCGCTTACGGTTTCGCCGAGGTCCGAAGACGCGGCAGCCACATCGCGATGCAGCGACGTGACGCCGGCGGTACGGCAACGGTTCCTGTGCCGGACCATCGGGAACTGCGCACCGGTACGCTGTTATCGATAGTGCGCCAGTCGGGTGTGCCGCGAACGGCGTTCGAGGAAATCTCCCGAGAATGACTGCCCGACGGTCTCTTTCCAAACAATTGCCCGTTGTCTCCCGGAAGAATTTTCAGATAGTCCCGCATCGCCGGGATACCTTGTTCTCCGACCATTGAGGGAAGCGCTTGGCGAATGAACGAAGAAGACTTGCGGATACTCATCGGGGAGCCGGATTTCTCGCGTGGAGTCAGATATTTCGAACTGGGCAAGGTCGCAACCGCCCGCGTGGCGAGCTCCACCGAACTGACCGGCGTCGTAACGGGATCGAAGAGCTGGAAATACGCCCAGCACATCAGACTCGAGTTGGGCCATGACGGCTCGCTGATCGATATCAACGGCAACTGTTCCTGTCCGGTCGGCTTCAACTGCAAACACGTGGCCGCGGTAATGCTTGCCGTGCTGGAGCGTTCCTCGGCCGAGTCGGCGCCAGGGCATGGCGCCGCCGGAGCGGAGTCGCCGCCGCCGTCGGGCGGGGTGGACGCATGGTTGGCCCAGCTCGCGGAAGCCGCCGGGCCGAAGCGGCGAACCGGAGAAAAATCGACCGCCGAGAAACTCTTTTATGTCTTTCGCGCCGATTCGAACCAGGGCGCGCTGATCGAACCGATGAAGGCGCGGCTGCTGAAAAGCGGCGGATTCGGCGTGAACCCGCAGATCTACTTCGATGTGACGAATCCGGCCAATCTTCCAAGATTCCTGACGCTGGACGATCTGGGCATTTTGCGGAAACTGTCCGCCTTGCGCGTCAGGCCCTTGCCGCTTCGCTACGACTGGCCGGAGGGGGAAGATCTTTTCGATCTGCTGCGCGAGGTGGTCGCCACGGGCCGGGCGCGGGCCCGAACACTCGATGGTCCC
Source organism: Pseudomonadales bacterium (assembly GCA_028279115.1). Lineage (GTDB taxonomy): Bacteria > Pseudomonadota > Gammaproteobacteria > Pseudomonadales > Pseudohongiellaceae > UBA9145. Next base: position 3,242 of record JANQSV010000185.1, on the reverse strand, counting down.
CAATTGCGCTGGGATTCTCCCCGCAAGGGCCGATTCGAATGGCGCTTGCGGGAAAACGCGGGTCAGCGGCTCACCCTTGTCGGAGAAGACGGCGCGGCGATGGAAGTCCTGCCATTCGCGCCTCCGCTCTACCTCGACCGGGAAACCGGCGCCTGCGGACCGGTGGCAACCGGACTCGCGCCCGGAGTCGCCGCCCACGCCGCCAACGCGCCAGAAATCCCACCACTGGCCGCGCGGAGCGTGTCCGAGCGCCTGGCCGCGGAAGGTTCGGCCTTGCCGCCGCCGATCGGCGTCCGCGTGCGCGAAAGAAGTCCAACGCCGGTCCCGGCTTTGCTGCTTGCCGGCCGCAGGTTCCGCAAACCGTCATGGCGGTCCGGTTTCGGGAGTTGGCGGAATGAGCGGGAGTTGCTGCTGCCGGTCGCCAGGCCGCTGTTCCATTACGAAGACTGCGAAGTTGCCGCCACGCGGCGCGAAGACCCGGTGCTGCGGAAAGACGAAGAACTGCTGGTCTTCCGCCGCTGCCCCGCCGCGGAGGCGCGGGCGCTGGCGCTGCTGGCGGAAATCGAGAGCCATGGCGCCTGGAAAATCAACAACCCGCAAGCGGATGGCGCGGTCGAAGGCGAGGACGTCAAACCCGGCGATTATCTGTTTTCCGGCTCCGAACGGCAATATGTCGACCCGGACGAAGCGCTCGGCGCGGGATTGGATTTCGCGCTTCAAGCACTGCCGGTTTTGCGCAACCAAGGCTGGCGGATACACATCGAGGATAGCTGGCCGTTTCGCCTCCACGATGGTCCGGTGGAGTTCGAAGCGCGGGTTTCGGACTCCGGCATCGACTGGTTTTCCTTCTCGCTCAACGTCGTTGTGGACGGCGGGGAACTAGATCTGTTGCCGACGATACTGGATCTGATCGAACATCTGCCCGTTGGCGGAGACGGCGCGTTCGCCGACGGATTCGATCTCGCCAGCCACATCCGAAACATGAAATTCTATCCGCGGTTGGCCGACGGCAGACTGGTCGTCATTGAAGGCGGGCGGCTCCTTCCCATCGTTCAAGCCTTTTTGGAAGCCCATGGACTGACCGAATTCCATCGGGCGGAAGCGGGGCGCGCGGCGGTCCTGGCGGAGGCGCTCGCAGGCTGCGGCGTGCCCTGGAAAGGCGGCGCCGAACTGCTTGAATTGGGCAAACAACTGCGCTCCTTGACGCTGGCGGCCGAAATCGAACCACCCAAGGCGCTGAAGGCGAAATTGCGTCCGTACCAAAAAGCGGGCTACGGCTGGCTCAGCGCATTGGCGAACACCGGATTCGGCGGCGCGCTCGCCGACGACATGGGATTGGGAAAAACCGTTCAGGCGCTTGCGCTGCTGGTGGACCGCCATCTGGCGCGCGGTTGCGAACGGCCCAGTCTGCTGGTCGTGCCCACGAGCCTGGTCGGGAACTGGCGGCGCGAGGCCGCGCGCTTCGCGCCGCAACTCAAACTGTTGATCCTCCACGGTCCCGACCGCGGACAGCGGTTCGACGCCATCGCGGACCATCACCTGGTCTTGACCACGTATCCGCTGGTGCGCCGGGATCATGAGACGCTGTTCGCCAGGAAGTGGGAACTCGCCATTCTCGATGAAGCGCAGGCGGTCAAGAATCCCGCCGCGGCGACTTCCAAACGCATCCGCGAAATCGATGCGCGCCAGCGGATCGCGCTGACGGGGACGCCGATGGAAAACAATCTCGCCGAGTTGTGGTCGCTGTTCGATTGGCTGGTTCCCGGCCTGCTCGGCAACCGCGCCCAATTCGGCAAATCTTTCCGCACTCCCATAGAAAAACACGGCGACCGGGAGAAACAGCGCTTGCTGTCGACCCGCGTGCAACCCTTCCTGTTGCGCCGCACCAAGGAGGAGGTCGCCACCGAACTGCCGCCGAAGACGGAAATCAATGAATTCGTTCCGCTCGCGGGCAGTCAGCGCGGACTGTACGAGACCTTGCGCGTGGCGATGGACAGACGCGTGGCGGAGGCGATCAGAAACAAGGGCTTCGATGGTTCGCGCATCACGATCCTCGACGCGCTGCTGAAAATGCGCCAGGTCTGCTGCGACCCGGCGCTGGTCAAACTCGGCGCCGCGCGCAAGGTGAAGGAAAGCGCCAAGCGCTTGCGGCTGCTCGAATTGTTGGAGGAACTCATCGCCGAGGGGCGCAAGGTGCTGGTGTTCTCGCAGTTCGTCGAGATGCTGAAACTGATCGAGCAGGATGTCCGTGAACGAAACTGGGACTATGCCAAGCTCACCGGCGGGACAAGGAATCGCGACCGGCAAATCGAAAAGTTCCAACAAAGGGATACGCCGATCTTTCTCATCAGCCTCAAGGCGGGAGGCACCGGACTCAATCTGACCGCCGCGGACACCGTGCTGCTGTACGACCCTTGGTGGAATCCGGCGGTCGAACGCCAGGCGATGGACAGAGCCCACCGGATTGGCCAGGACAAACCGGTATTCGTCCACAAACTGATTGCGGAAGGCACGGTGGAAGCCGCCATTCAAAACATGCAGGCCAGGAAACAGGCGCTCGCGGACGCCTTGTTCGAAGGCGCCCGCAGTGGACCGCTCGGGCTGTCCGAAGCGGATATCCAGACGCTTTTCGCGCCGGTCGAATAATCGGCCGAATGAGAATTGCCGCGATAGCCGGAGACGGGTATCTTGCGGATGGATTTGCGACAATCGCACTGCCGAATTTCAACCGCCATCGAACGGCTTTCGATACGGAGGGAGTTGTGACCACACGGTACGCGCTGGTAGTCAAGAAGGACTGCCCCACTTGCGCCCTGATCGAGCCGCTCATTCCGCTGCTCGCGGAACAGGTCGACGGCGGCCTGTCGGTTTACGTCCAGGACGACCCGGATTTTCCAGGCAACTTCGACGCGATCGATGACCGCGAACTGGATTTCTCCTGGCGCAACGGGATCGAGATCGTCCCGACCCTGCTGCGCGGCGAAGGCGGCGATGGCGCCAATTGTGAACGCGTCGTCGGCTGGGACCGGGCGGAATGGCGCGAATTCACCGGCGTCGCCGACCTCGGCAAAGAACTGGCGCCATACCGGCCCGGCTGCGGTTCGCGCACACTCGAACCGGGCATGCCGGAGAAGCTGGCCGCGCGGCGCGCGGGCTTCGGCGCGCGCAAGATCGAACTCGCGGCGGCAGAAGACGACATGGAAACCTGCTTCGAGCGTGGCTGGACCGACGGTCTGCCCGTC
>JANQSV010000163.1 GCA_028279115.1 Pseudomonadales bacterium | reverse complement strand
ACAAGGACGCGCGCTTGTACCGCAAGGGGAAAAAGCTGGAGGCGAAGTTGAGTTGTCCGGGTCACGCGCTGATGGAGAACCGCAGCGGCCTGGTGGTGGACGGTCTGGCGACGCGGGCCACGGGTACGGCGGAGCGCGACGCGGCCGAGGTCATGCTGATGCGCCGCGCGGACGTGGAGCGGAAAGTGACGCTTGGCGCGGACAAGGGCTATGACGCGAAGGCGTTCGTGAAGACCTGCAAAGCCTGGAACGTGGCGCCCCGCGTGGCGCGGAACACCTCGAACCGGCGCTCGAACATTCCGGCCGCGGTTGCGGAGACGGACGGGTACAAGGCGAGCCAGGTCGTGCGCAAGCGCGTGGAGGAGGTGTTCGGCTGGGTGAAGACGGTCGGCGTCATGGCGAAGACGCGGCATCGCGGACTGAAGAAGGTCGACTGGCAGTTCACGCTTGCGCTGGCGGCGTACAATCTGGCCCGGATGCCGAAGTTGCTTGCGCCGCCGTCGTGAAGCGGCTGCGGAAGGTGGGAAATCGGCTGGCGGAGCGGCGAAACGTGGTAGGGAAGGCGGTAAAACGGTGACGATGCAGGCGCCTGCCGTTGGCGGGGCGTGATCGACGAGGCTCTTGCGGGCCACATTGCCGGTCACCGTGGCTTGAATTTCCTCGAAATCGAAGGAATCAAGCCGTAGATCTTATGTTTTTCCGCAGCCTGTTAATGTGCTAGACTCGTGCCCCTCACCAAGCTCGCCAATGAAACAAGAAAGAGTAATGTCAAAGCCACCGAAATGCATGGACGACGACATTCCGGCGATGCCTTCGGTCGACCTGCTCAATAGGAAACTCGGCAAGTCGCCGACTCCGAGAATATTGACCGCATACGAAGACGAACTATTGAGACGAGCCGCACACGAGATTTCGGCAGTTACCATCAAGGTCCTGAGAAGAAAGGAATGAATGAAAATTACCTTGATCTCTTCCGCACTGCCTTCGCGTCACGCGAGCGAACGCCTTACCCATATCAGGAGCGGTTAGCCAGCGATTCCGCTTGGCCCGAACTGTTGGATATCCCCACTGGTATGGGAAAAACGGCCGCTGTCACCATGGCTTGGCTCTACAAGCGCGGTTGGCGAAAAGGTGGGAGGAAAGCTGACATTGATGAAGCTACTCCCCGCCGATTGGTTTGGTGTCTGCCGATGCGGGTATTGGTGGAACAGACCCAGGAGAACATTTGCGGTTGGCTACAAAACCTGAACATTCTGGGAAAAGCTGGCGAGGGCAAGGTTTCGGTCCACTTTCTGATGGGTGGTGAGCAAGACCTGAAGACCTGGGCTGAGTACCCGGAAGAGGACATGGTCCTGATAGGCACACAGGACATGTTACTTTCTCGCGCCTTGATGCGTGGTTACGGCATGAGCCGTTACCAATGGCCGATTCACTTTGCACTGCTGCACAACGACTGCCTGTGGGCGTTTGATGAAGTACAACTCATGGGCGCAGGCTTGGCGACCTCCGCTCAGTTGGAGGCATTCCGCCACGAGTTCCCACTTGCGAAGTCCAGCCGTTCCCTTTGGCTCTCGGCCACGCTTAAACGTGATTGGTTGGGTACGGTTGATCTGATCGACCAATTACCTGATTTCAATGCGTTGGGTTTGACTGACGCTGACCGTACGCAAGCCGCCGAACGGCTTGAAGCACGAAAAGTCCTGCATGACCCCGTCTTGTCCCTTACCCCGGAAGCCACGACGAAAGACGGGATGAAAGCCTACATTGAGGAACTAAGCCAAATCATATTGGAAAAGCACCACCCGGGCAGTCAAACGCTGGTCATACTGAACCGCGTAGACCGCGCCCAGCAGCTATTTCAGCAGCTACGACAAGCACGGACAGAGCATGATGATTTGCTCATTCATGCACGATTTCGCCCAACCGAGCGCCATCGACAAAATAAGAAACTGAACGCATCCACCACAGATCGCATTATTGTCGCCACGCAGGCCATTGAAGCCGGGGTTGATATATCTTCAAAGACCTTGTTCACCGAATTGGCGCCGTGGTCGTCGCTGGTGCAACGATTCGGCCGCTGCAACCGCTACGGCGAGTACAAGGCAGATTACGCCGCACAAACATTCTGGATTGACATTGAAGATGACGCGGACACTCTGCCCTATGAGAGCCAAGCGCTTCAACATGCGCGGGAAAAGCTGGTGAAACTTGATGATGTTGGCCCTGGAAACCTGCCATCAACCGACAAGCAGCGTCCGCTGTCAGCCGTATTACGACGCAAGGATCTGTTGGACTTGTTCAACACCGACCCGGACCTGTCCGGTTTTGATGTGGATGTATCCGACTACATCAGAGACAAGGGTGCTCCGGGTTTGCAAGTGTTCTGGCGGGATTTTGGACAAGACCCGAACAAGCCGGAAGCGCAACCGGGGCCGCATCGCAACGAGCTTTGCCCTGTCGGTCTGGGGCAGGCAAAGAACATCGGCAAGCCCAAAAACCGCGCTTGGTACTGGGACAGTCTGGCCCGACAGTGGCAACGCCTGGACAGTGAGCCGCGTCCCGGCATGACGCTGCTATTGGCTGCCGCAAATGGTGGCTATGACGAAACGCTTGGATTCATCAGCGATGGACAACAGGCGAAAAAGCCGGTTCCAATAGTTGAATGTGAGCAGGATGAGCAAAATGTGAGTTACGGGGATGATTGGCGGTCTCGCACCAATACGTCCGTGTTGCTTGCAGACCATCTCGGTAATGTCGCTGGCGCGGCCAAATCACTTTGTGTTGCGGTTGGAGAGAGGACCAACGCTGAAGAAGTCATCCGTGCAGCGCGTTGGCATGATGTCGGCAAGGCGCACGAGGTGTTTCAAAAATCCATGCACCGCTGTCCGGAAGCTCTCGCGGGAATCCTAGCGAAGTCGAACTGCCCGGGTCCAATGAAACATTCCCGATCCTATTTCCGCCACGAACTCGCCTCAGCGCTGGCGTGGCTGGCACAACAGGACGACCCGAACCATCCGGATAGCAAAGCCGATCTGATCGCTTATCTGGTAGCGGCCCACCACGGCAAGGTGCGCATGAGTCTGCGGGCGATGCCGAATGAAACTCCACCCGAAAATCCGAAAAAGCGTTTTGCACGTGGCGTCTGGGAAGGCGATCAGCTTCCGGCACTCTCGTTTGATGGCGAGCAAAATGGCGAGGTTGAATTGAAACTTGCCCTGATGGAGTTGGGCGAAGGAGAACAAGGCCGTTCCTGGACTACCCGAACCCTTGCCCTGTTGGAAGAACACGGACCGTTCCGCCTTGCATGGTTGGAAACGCTGGTGCGTCTGGCCGACTGGCGCGCTTCGGCAGAAGAACAAAAGCAAGGAGACCCAAGCGGTGTCTGAAATCCATGAAATCGTGCTGACCGGTTGCACACCCACGCCGCTTGCCAGTTATCTAAAGGGGTTGGGGGTTTTGCGTTTAGTGTCGGATCAGGCAGACCGTTCAGCGGCTGGGCGTTGGAATGAAGACGTGTTCGTCCTTCGCTCAAAGCTCACGAAAAGTCAAATCCGAAAATTCTTTCTGAATGACTACTCACCAACACCGATCATTTCTCCGTGGAGTGGACGTGCGGGATTCCTTGAAGGGGAAGATGCCTCCACATCTACTCGCAAAGGGGCGACTATAGTCCGCGAAGTAAGTATGTCCAACAGTGGGCGATTCGCGGGCTATCGAACCATCCTCAATGAGGCGCGCAATGTTCAAGTTCTGTCAGATCTGAATGGAATACGAGCAAAACGCAAAGAAATTGAAAATCTCAAGCGCAAACGAGCTCTGTCTGATGATGAGGCAAAAGAGCTAAAGGCACTCGAAGCGAAAGGGAAAAGATGTAAGTCTCAACTCCTCCTGTCACTACGGGCGGAGATGAGTGATCTTTTTTTGCACTGGCTGGATGCTTGTTTCGTGCTGACCGGGGAAAATCCATCAGTTGCGCCACTGCTCGGATCTGGTGGCAACGAAGGAAGCATGGACTTTTCCATCAACCATCTCAGCCACCTGAAAGAACTCATTGACCTATCCACCGATCAGCCAACCTCGCTTGCGGAATCAACGATTGACCAATCTCTTTTTGGAGAACCCAGCGTCATATCCAATCATGGCAATCCAGGTTTCCTCAATCCTGGTGTAGCGAGTGGGCCGAATATGGGCAACGGATTTGAGGGAAAGACAGGCGACAATCCGTGGAATACAGTCCTCATGCTGGAGGGCATCGTTCTTTTTGCGGCAGCCGTGACGAAGAAGTCGGATTCAGAACCGGGTTCTGCTGCAAGCTTCCCGTTCATCTTTGAAACCTCACGTGCCGGACATGGTTCCATCGGTTCGAAGGAGAAATCCGCATCAGAGTTCTGGGCTCCTGTCTGGAAATCATTTGCCTCCGTCCAGGAATTGCAAGCCCTGTTTTCCGAAGGCCGAACAACTGTGGGTCGAAGGGTAGCAAGAAACGGGCTCGATATGGTGAGGTCAGTCAATTTACTAGGCGTGGACCGAGGGTTGCACACGTTTGAGCGGTATGGATTCTTCGAGCGAAGGGGTCAAGGCTATTCCGTGGCAATCCCGATGGGGAGATTCCCGATTAACTACAACACGGCAAGCGAATGGATTGACGAACTTGAGCGCAATGACTGGCTGACAAGATTTCGCCGTTTCTCGCAGGGGAAAAATACTGCAAACCGCTTTGTCGAATTGCGTCATCGACTTGAGAACACACTGTTCGTATTGGCGCAGCGCAAGCCGAGTCCCGGTCAGACGCAATCTCTACTGGTCTTGCTAGGCGAAATCCAGAGCGCCTTGTCGCGCAGTGCCAAAGCACACGATGATGTTTCTCCCGTCCCGCAACTGTCAGCAGAATGGGTGCGGGAAGCGGACGACGAAAGCCCTGAATTTCGCATCGCCTGCACCTTGGCAAGTTTGCGTGGAATCGAAAGTCAGGCGTTGCCTATACGCTCCCAGTTGTTTCCGATACACCATGCAAACGGCAACGAATGGTTGCTGAAGGCATGCAAAAGCGAGAAGCACAAGAAAGACCCCGCCTGCTGCATTCGTGTCCAGACTTCCGTCCAACAGGATCTCGTTTCAACCTTGATTGCACTTCTGCGCCTAAGGCTGTCGCTGCCGGCCCGACTGGGTTTCACTGACAAGCCCCTGAGTGGCAATGCTGGCATTGGTCTTGCCGACCTGATGCGCTTTCTGACAAGTGGGCGGATGGATGCAAAAATTCTTGGCCTGTTGCCGGGGCTTTCCCTTTGCAAAATACCTGAAAGCCCCGACAAAAAGGCTGGAGAAGGTGAGATACATACCGCTTACGCCCTGTGCAAGCTGGCATTGATGCCAGATGCGACGCTGCGCAGCTTGGGGTGCTTGCAAGATGGCGAGCGTATGCCCGTGCCCCCTCGACTGGTTCCTAAATTGGCCAGTGGCAATCAAGATCGGGCAAGGCAAGCTGTCGAAATTGCCTGGAAGCGACTGCGCAGCTCCGGCCTTGAACCTGTCATGCCGTTGGACCAATTGCCTGACCTGGCTGGCATTGATCCACGCAGGCTTGTGGCAGCACTGCTTATTCCACTTAACTTTGGTGCGACATCTGCCCTGGCAGGCGCGGTGCTTGAATCGGCCCAAGAATCTCTCGCCGAGGCATCCTGAATGTTGCCAACCGTAAACTTCGACCAAACCAAGGAAACAACCATGTCACTTAATCTGAACGCTCTCGACAATGCACCGCGCCTGTTGCTCAAAGCCAAGCTTGAACCTGTGCAAGGCACACGCTTTCAACCCACGGGCTTTCCTGAAATTGGCGCCGCGCAATATGATGGGCCGAAAGGTGAAAAAATGTTGCTGGTGGAGTCGGCACAAAGCATAGCCAACCGCTTGGAGACCGTTTGCTGGGATGAAACCGCCGATAGTTGGGTGCCGACGTTGCACGGCTTGTCTGTCGTCAAGGTGTTGAGAAGAGATGGCACTTCTCTCACCAACTCAGTCCTTGAAGCGCACCGCATTAACTCTGAATACATCGCTAGAACCGATGGCTTCAAAAAGATTTCCGATGAAATCGGATATGACAAGAAAGAACCTCAGCATTTTTCGGTGGCAAAGCAGCTTGCCCCCGTGCTTCTCAAATACGACATCAATTCTCTGATTCATGGTGTCTTCTTGGAGGAAATCGCCGGAGTGATTCGTTTGCCCAGAGCTTTGAGCGGGTTTATTGAAGCTGCCAGCGTAGAAACTGCTACTAGTGGCGGAGTCAAGCGTGGAATTGAACCCGGCAGGAAAGGTGGCGAAGGCAATGTCATCTATCCTAAAGACGAATTTGTCTCGCCCGAAATCACAGCCTACTTCAATCTCGATCTGGCGCAGATTCGCGGCTATGGCTTCTCCCGGGCAGTTGAAACGCTCTTGGTCGCGTTGGCCTTGTTCAAGGTGCGCAAGTTTCTTGAAACCGGTCTGCGCTTGCGCACGGCATGTGATCTGGATTGCCAAGACATTGAAGTGCAGCGACCCGATGGATTTGAATTGCCTTCGCTGAGCGATCTGCAAGATGCCCTGCCGGGTCTGATTTCCGGTGCGGGCATTGACTTCCAAACCACCACGGTCACCTACCAAAAATAGTTGTCATGCTTGCACTTGAATTTCGCTTTCTGGCCGGGCGTTACCACGGCAACCCCTGGGGGCGGCACGTCAACGAGGGTGACGTAGATTGGCCGCCGGAGCCTTGGCGTTTGTTGCGTACACTGATTGCGACCTGGCATCACAAAGTCAAGATCACAAGTAAACACGACGAAGCGATTTTGGGCGCTCTGATCGAAACGCTTGCCGAGACAACACCTGAGTTTCATTTGCCCATCGCCAGCCATAGCCATACCCGACACTACATGCCGGGGAAAGCGGGTAAACCCTCACTGGTGCATGATGCCTTTGTTGCAGTGGGGCGCGACACACCCCTGTACATCGGCTGGCCGGGTCTCGAACTGCCGGAAGAACAGGCGCAACTGCTTGATGATTTGCTAGGTGTGATGGGCTTTTTCGGTCGGGCTGAATCCTGGGTGGAGGCTTGCCGGGTCGCAGACTTGCCAAAGCCCAATTGCAGGCCAGGCGACGACCCGATTGACCGAGTAACAGGCGAACTGCACGGCGAGGTAGTCAGCGTTCATTCTCCTGTCGCCGCCAACAAGTACGCCCAACGGCGCGAGGAGTTCTGTGCCGATAAAATGTTGGCGAAAACGCTACCGGACGGATTGCTTGCAGCCTTATCTCTGGATACGGCGGACCTGCAAAAACAAGGTTGGAGTGCGCCACCAGCCGCGCAACAAATCAACTACATCCGCCCGCTTGATGCGCTACGCCCGCAAAGAAAGGCACAAAGTCACTCGCACCCGCTGCCAGAACCAACCACCGCCCGTTTCATGCTGCTCGGCAAGCCACTGCCACGTGTGGAAGACAGCCTGCGCATTGGCGAACTGATGCGTCTGGCCGTGATGAGCGCTTTCGGCAAGGACGATGCGGGCAAGCGTCTTGCGCCGCCGCTGTTTTCCGGCCACGGCTTACCCGAAGACAACCGGCATAAGCATGCCTTTTATCTGCCTTTTGACAGTAACGGGGACGGCCGGCTGGATAGGGTGGTGCTGCATGTTGCTGCCGGTTTTGATAGAAAAGCCCGACGTGTTGTCGGGGAATTGTCGCGGCGCAAGAAGAAATTGTGGGAACCCAACGGCGGCGAATGGCGACTGTTGTTGGAAGGCATGGGCGGCCATGAGATTTGCAGCGAACTTACAGCAACTAGCCGATATTGGGTTTCGGCAACTCCGTACCTGCACCCGTGGCACGTCAAGAAGAATTTCAGCGCCGCCGATCAAATCAGGCGCGAGTGCGAGATACGCGGTTTTCCTGAAATCATCGACTTGAAGCGTGTACAAACCATCAAGGCAGGGGGCCGGGACCGCCGTCCGATTGACTTTCGTCGTTTCCGATCAAGTAAGCGCAACCAGAGCCAGCCGGATCGCCATGGGAGCTTTTGGGAAATTACGTTTGCTGATCCGTTCGATGATGGACCGTTAGCACTTGGGTTCGCCTGCCATTTCGGTTTGGGGTTGTTCCAACCAGATCAACGCTGACAGGCTGTGTAAGCGGTTGTTGACCTCGGATCATTCTCATTCATGAGTTGTGCCGATATGGTTTGAATCAGACCGGTTTCCAACCGTTTCAGGCGTTGCTTTTTCTCCTTACGGCATTGCGCCTGACAACCGCCGCGATTTCATCCGCGCCTTGCCGCAATAATTTTTTCTCGAATTCGGTCAGCATCCGGGGAGCGGGCGAGGTACCGAGCCTCCGATTGAGCAAGTCTATCGAAGGTGTGTCCGATGCGGTCTTCCCACCATTGTTCAAGCGCTTTTCCATGAGTTCCCCTCAGTCTATTCGGTGGCGGGGAATCGCTTCCAGATGCCGACGACGGCTTTCCTCCATCGGCGGAACGCTAAACGCCCTCCAGCAAGTCGAAGTCCTTATCGGCGGCTTCCACGTTTGCGCCATGATGCAGAGCACAAGCGGCGATTAGAATGTCGGTGGCCGGAACCGTGATGCCTCGCCCTCGGGCGCACCGCACCAGATGGAAGGCGGCCTGCCATACTTCTGCGGTGAAGGAAGTGAATCCAGAACGATGTGTCAACGAGAATCACATCAATCCCTTCTACGCACCGCTTGCAGTTCCGCAACGGTGATCAGCTCGGAGCATGTCGCGGCGTGTCGAATCAGTTCAGCCATGCGCTGCCGCCGGTTGAAGTCCGCGATAGCGTTGACCACCGCCTCGCGCTTGGTCTTCGCTCCGGTGAAGCGTATGGCATCCGATAGCTCCGCTTCAGGAATATCAATTGTCGTTTTCATGCTCCCAGATTACCGCCATACGGAATATGAATCGAGTAAGCGAGGGTCGGAGGCTGAAACATTGGCCGAATTGCAGTCCGGGGCCACTTTTGCCCACACAAAGTTCCGATACTCAAGCAAACGGAATTCTGGCTTGGTACGCCGGCCCTATTTCCGAACCCGTGCCGCGAAAGCGTGTTACTCGGGAAGAATCTTCTTGATGCGCCGCCGCCAGATTTCGGCCAATGGTCGCGGGTCACGCTGATCGTAGGCCTGCAAAGCCCTGAAGTAGTCCCCGCTTTCATCCGTCGACTCGGCTGCTGTGTCAATCACCGGCAATTCCAATCGGTATAGCAACTCTGTAAGGAACAAGCGGGAAACACGACCGTTGAAATCCTCGAACGGATGGATGTACAGCAAACGCCCTTCGGCGAACGTGAGGACATCGACAACTTCTTCGCCGCGCCCGTCCGCGAGACTTGCCAGCCTTGCATCGAGGTCGGCGGCGTAGTTATGCATCAGGACGGGAACCTGTTCGTGCGGCGGCGCTTCATGCGCGCCGACTCGAACGTCTCGAAGACGCCAGCGCCCGGCTATCTCCGGAGTGAGATCGGCACAAATTCGCTCATGAAGTTGAAGCAGCAATTCCCGGATAGGAACTTCCGCAAACTTCCGTTCCAGGATTTCGACCTCGGCATCCTCCACGCGCTCCGCCAACAAAGGCGCGAGTTCCAGGTAGCTCAGGATGCCGAAGGAGGTTTCGATATACCGCGTTGCCGAATGCGGCGGGCGAGTCGTTCCCGAAGCCATTCCTCGTCCACCGGTTCTCCCTCCATCGCCATGGAGTTTGCCACGTGGCGGGGAATCGCTTCCAGATGCCGACGACGGCGTTCCTCCATCGGGAGGCTGCGCCAATGGTCGATGGCCTTCAGCAACTCTTTGTCCGACATGATCTTTCTCGCGTTTCCCAGCCTGCTTGCCGGTGGTCTTCTCTTTGGTCACGCGCCAGCCAACTCTCAGATCGACCAATGGCGATTCAATGAACGAAGTCCTAGCTTAACAATTAATTGAGTTACTGTAATGATTCGAACCATTCGAGACGATCCTCGAGGGAAAGTCGGATAATGGAGACCACCCCCGAACAGTGACGTGACATGGCAGCGAAAAAGATACTCAAGGCAAAAAACCTGGAGGCTCTCGGAGCACGGCGGCTTGCCGAATTGCTGATTCGGACCAGCGCCCGCGACGCCTCGGTCGAGGACCTGCTCCGGCTTGAGCTTGCCGGAGCAAAGAGTCCAGCCGAGGCGGCCCTGGAAATTCGGAAACAGATGGCCGACATACGTCGGTCACGCTTGTTTGTCGAGTGGGATGAAAGTCCGGCTTTTGCAAACGATCTGGATACCCTGCGCGCAGCCATCGTCGAGCATGTCGCGGACGCGGATGCTATGGATGCGCTCGATCTGATGTGGAGTTTCATGGAGCTCGCGGACTCGGTCTACGAGCGTTGCGACGACAGCGGCGGGGCAGTGGGCAATGTCTTTCAGGCCGCCTGTGTAGACCTCGGCAAAATTGCCCGCGCGGCCAAAACCGACCCGACTCAGTTGGCTGACCGGGCCTTTGCGGCAATCTTCAACAACAATTACGCGCAATACGATGACCTTGTCAGCATTCTGAAGCCGGCATTGGGACAGGAAGGATTGGCGCATCTGAAGCTGCGCGTGGTCGAGTTCTCGGACGCATCCACCACCGACCCAGCCAACAAGGATTTCGCCGGAACCGACGATTCAGGCCCGGATTCAACTTCCAAAGACGAGCGACGCGAGCGGTATCGACTCGATGTCGCAAGCCGGGCGCTGCGGGACATTGCCGACGCCCAGGGCGACGTTGACGGCTTCATTGCCCAATACGACGAGGAAACTCGAAAACTGCCCCGAATCGCCGCCGGGGTAGCCCAAAGGCTCCTGGCGGCGGGACGCGCCGAAGAAGCTTTGCATGCGCTCGATGCATCCTCCAAGGGTGATGCCGCCGATCGGCGATGGAGCGGCCTTGAATGGGAAGACGCCCGAATCGACGTACTGGAAACGCTTGGGCGGGCCGATGAGGCGCAACAGGTCCGATGGGATTGTTTCGAACGTTCCTTGTCCATACCCCATCTGCGGGATTATCTGGAGAAGCCTGCCGACTTCGATGCCTTGGAGGCGAAGGAAAAGGCTCTTGACCACGCTCAGGAGTTCCCGGACCGGCTCGCCGCCCTGTCCTTTTTCCTGTCCTGGCCGGCCCTGGACAGGGCTTCCAGGTTGGTTGTCGAACACGCGCAGTCTCTTGACGGCAATCGCTACGACGTGCTGGCCCCGGCAGCACGCGCCTTGATGTCCGAACATCCCCTCGCGGCGACGCTGATCTTTCGCGCCATGATTGATTTCACGCTCGGCCATGCCAAATCGACCCGCTACTGGTATGCGGCTCGGGACTTGTCGAAATGTTCCAGCCTGGCCCCAGGCATCGTGGACTTTCAGACGCATGAGACGCACGCAGCCTATGAACAAAGGCTCAGGCGCGACCATGGCCGCAAACGTTCGTTCCGGAACTTGATCGACTGAACCGGCACGGCCCGGCAACCCATATTCGGGTGGTCCAGCTGGCATGAGCTTGCTACGATACCAGCAAAATCAATGAAGTAGATGAGCATGAAACACGCTATCCTGGGTTTCCTCGCCGAGACCTCTGCCCATCCCGGTGCCGGTCGCAGCATGGGGGTAGTCGATTTGCCGGTGGCAAGAGAGGCTGCCACAGACTATCCGGTTCTGGTGGGTTCAAGTCTCAAAGGAGCGATGCGAGACAAGGCCCGGTGGCGCGAAGCCGCTCAGGACCAGGCACAGCAATGGTTTGGCGAGCCCGACCAGGCCGGAGAACTGCTGATTTCAGATGGCCGTCTGTTGCTCCTGCCAGTAAGAAGCCTCACGGAATCCTATCGTTGGGCAACCTGTCCACATCTCTTGGAGCGATTCCGCAGGGACCGGCTCCGCGCTGGCGCCGGTTCGACCATTGACGCGCCGATGGCAATTGAACCAGGGCAGGCGCTTGCCGCTGGCGAGGGGCCGCTGATTCTTGAAGAACGACAATTCGAGATTCTTGAAGAGCCATCCGCCAGCCTTGTGGACGCAATCAAACCACTCCTGTTGCACAACGAAACCCGGGAACGCCTTCAGCGTCAAATCGCCGTGCTTCACGATCATGATTTTGTGTGGTTCGCCCGTTACGGGTTGGCGATTCAGGCGCGAAACGTTCTGGAAAAAGATACAAAGCGGAGCAAGAATCTCTGGTACGAAGAATCGCTTCCGCCCGACACAGTCATGTATGCCCTGGCGGCAGGACGCGATGATAAGACCGTGAAGGCGCTTGATGCGCTCTTTCCTGGCGCAGACCCATATCTGCAAGTGGGCGGAAATGAGACTCTGGGGCAAGGTTGGTTCGCGGTTACCGTGTACGCATCTGAACAAGGGTGCTTGTCTTGAAGACGCCGGGCCAGGAACGGGCCGCGAATGCCTTGGCGCGCGCTCAATATCTGAACGCAAAACCAGACGACTTCAGGAAAGCGTATCGTAGTTACGTTGATCGACTTGGTCCGACCATATTGATGAACGGCCTTGGTCAGGCCTTGGCAACCGAGCATTCTGCTTCCGAACAAGCACATAAAGAACTCTACACGAGCATTCAAGGCTGGCTTTGCCGGAGGGGTGGAGTCTATGGGGAAGGGGAAGACGCTTTAGGCGCCATCACGCAAAGCGGGGAAAGAGACTATCTGCGAGCCCAGTTTGAAGCGCTGGCTTGGCTCGAATGGCACAAGAGAGCCTGCCGCGCGATCTTTCCCGGCGATGAGGAGGCAGACGAGTGACGCGACCCCTTCACAAAGGGTTGTTGGAGCCGTGCCAACAAAGGCCGGTGGATGGGCACACGGGCCTTTGGTTCGACAAATACTGCAATACATGGAATAACGGCTTTAAGCAGATCGACAAATCGAAGTGGATTCAGACAGTCGCATCCAGGCAAGACCGCGTTGGAAACAGAGAGCAAATTGACGAGCGTGTTCGTCGTACCCTCGCATTGGTCGCCTGCCTGGGCGGCAAATACTTCGTATTCAAGAACACATCTCGATTCGTGACCGGACTTGGCCGAAGTCATCCCACCGAGAACGGATTTGCCTGGCACCCGACACTCGGCGCGCCTTATCTGCCCGGCAGCTCGATCAAAGGCATGGTGCGCGCATGGGCGCGGGAAGAAATGGAGGGTGTCTGCTTTCTTGACGCCTTTCCACTTGTGCCGGTCCAGCTTGAAGCAGACATCATGACTCCCCATTACGCGAATTGGACTACGGAAGAGCCCCCCGGCGACTGGCGGTCGCCCACTCCCATACCTTTTCTGACCGTCGCTCCCGGAACGGCGTTTTTCTTCGGCGCCCTTCCGCAAGCAGGGAAGATCAAGTTCCACCTGGATAACTTGGACGAATGGTTGGGCGCCGCTTTGCTCGACGCCGGGGCCGGAGCCAAAACCAGCGTTGGGTACGGAAGATTTGTGCGCGATGAGGAGCTTGAGAAGAGTTTAGACCCGAAACCTCCGACAGCGGTTGAAAGTGAAGGGGGCCAAGGTCCATTTACGCCAGTCCAACGGGAAATCCGACAAATCTTGAATGATCATCCAAACAAGCTGGAGCCCGCGACCACGAAAATTTTCGTCGCGATTCAGAATGGCCGATGGACCGGTGCGGACAGATTTGAAGCGGCTGAGTGGCTGAAACGCCGGATGATTGTCGACAAGAAGTGGAAGGAGAGAGTCAAGTCCAAAAACCCCGACAGGGATAAGGACTTCAAGAGAACCAAGCAGGTTCAAGTCTGGCTTGAGCAAGGCGGCAATGAGTAAAACCAGGCTCCCGATAGGCATACAGACTTTTCGCGAAATACGCGAAGAAAACTATTACTACGTGGATAAGACCGCTTACATCCGGCGGCTTGTCGACGAGGGCAAATACTATTTTCTTTCCAGGCCAAGACGCTTTGGCAAAAGTCTTCTGCTAGACACCATCAAGGACATCTTCCAAGGCAGTAAAGCGCTATTCGAGGGACTGGCGATTCACAGTGATTGGGACTGGTCGGTGCGGTTTCCCGTGTTGCGCCTTGATTTCGGCGCTGGAAACTTCAAGGACGCGGCGTTTCTTCAGGCCCATGTCGCGGAACAGCTCGCGGCCATCGAGCGGAGAACGGGTGTGGAATCCCAACACACCACGTTGCCCGGCAGGCTCGCGGCTCTCTTGGAAGCTCTTCACGACAAGACTGAACAAAGAGTGGTGGTCCTCGTTGACGAATACGACAAGCCAATTCTCGATGCTCTGGATGAGAGCCATACCGCACACGCCAATCGCGACTTTCTGCGCGGCTTGTACGCCACGTTCAAGACCAACGACGCCCACATCAAGTTTGTTTTTCTTACAGGTGTCAGCAAGTTCTCCAAAGTGAACCTGTTCTCCGGCCTGAACAATCTCAGGGATATTACTTTGGAGCCTGTTTATTCGGCGATCTGCGGCTACACGGAAAACGACTTGGATGAAGTCTTCGCGCATGAACTCAATGGACTCGACAGGGACAAGATTCGTGATTGGTACAACGGCTACAACTGGCTGGGCGCGGAGAAGGTCTACAATCCGTTTGACCTGCTCCTGCTGTTTCAGAGCAGAAGGTTCAAGGCTCATTGGTTCGAGACCGGCTCGCCCACCTTTTTGGTGGACACCTTGTTCAAGCGGCGCGTCAGCCCGCTCGCTCTTGAAGATCTGCGCGGCACCGACGAACTGCTCTCGAAGTTTGACATTGACGACATCGGTACGGAGGCTCTGCTCTTCCAGACCGGCTATCTGACCATAGTTGAAGAAAAGCGTCTCGGCGACACGTCGATCTTCAAGCTTGGCTACCCCAATCGGGAGGTAAAGGAAAGCCTCAACCGCGCGCTGCTTCACGTGATGGGTGTCGACCGGTCGCGCCAGACGCTACATGGCGAATGGCTGTGGGAGCGGCTTGCCATGAACGACTTCAGTGGTCTTGAAGCACTTTTCCGCGCATATTTCGCCGGCATTCCATACGAATGGCACAGCCGGAACGACATCGCGAACTACGAAGGCTACTACGCAAGCGTGTTCTATGCCTGGTTTTGCGCTTCAGGCCTGGACACGCGGGTCGAAGACAGCAGCAGCCAAGGTCGCCTGGACATGGCCGTCCATTTCAGTGGCAACATTTATCTGTTCGAATTCAAAATGGCTCAAAGTACCGGGCGGGGCGCCGCCTTGGCCCAGATCAAGGAGAAACGCTATGCGGACAAATACCGCGGCCTGGGTCAGCCAATCCATTTGATCGGCATCGAATTCAACGCACGGGAACGCAACATATCGGGATTTGAGGTCGAGAGTGTCTGAACACCTGTTGCTTACAGTGCTCGGCACGCGGCTGCAAGAAACGTCTTACGCGCTCCGGGACAGACAATTCAGCGCGAAGCTTGCCCCTATCGCCCTGTATTCCCTGGTCGCGGAAGAGGATCGGCCACACCGCCTCATGGCCGTATGCACTGCCGAGGCCAAACGCGAAACCTTCCCTCATCTGGAGCAAGCGCTGGCGGGACAGTGCGGGGTTGACGCCATCGACGTGCCCAATGGTGAGAGTGAAGCCGAGATAGATCAATTCCTGAGCGAGGTTGCGGAGCATGTGCCCGCCGGCGCCGAGCTTACGCTCGACTTGACGCATGGCTTTCGGCATTTCTCATTTCTCACATATTTCGCAGTGCTCTATCTCTCCCATATCCGATCAGTAAAGATTCGCGGCGCCTGGTACGGCATGTTGCGCGAGGGCTCGAGCCCATTTCTCGACCTGCGCCCGCTGCTGGAGTTGCCGAGCTGGCTTCACGCGCTTGCAACCCTCCATGAGACCGGGAGCGCACTTCCCATTGCCAGTCTTCTCAAGGCCGACCCGAAGCGCGACCTTGAAGAATATTCGAAAGCCTATCTATCCGGCTTGCCCTTGGAAGCGGGCTTTCAGGCAAGGAGGGTATGCAATGGATCCAAGCCGTTGCGCAGACAGTTGAAAGACGAACATCGTATCCCCTTGACCGACAAGTTGGCCCTGAGAATAATCGAACCCCTTGAATCCCTGGTGGTCGCGGTGGAACCACCGGGAAGCAAAGGGAATATAGAACTGACGGAAAATGAACTGAAACGTCAAGCTTTACTGATCGATCAACTCTTCAAACACGGCAACCATGCGGTGGCCCTCGGCCTGATGAGTGAATGGACCGTTTCCTGGATGGCGTGGCGGTGCAAGCAGACAAGTTGGCTTGGACACAAAGCGCGGACGGGCGCCAAAGGACTGCTTCACGCCATGGATGCCATTGCCAAGGATCCCAGACTACAAAATGAAATCAACAGGGAGCAAAGAGACCTTGGAGAGTTTTGGCGGCGGTTGAAAGAAGTGCGAAATGGTTTTGCACACCATGGGATGAGGAAGCAATCTCTCGCCGGAAAAGAAGTCAAGAAGAAGATCGAGGCCGTACGCGAGTACTGGAATTGTACGCTGAAAATGTTCCCGGATATTCCGGCGCGGATTGGAGGATCGACAAACAGAAACATACTGGTCAGCCCTCTGGGAATGCGGCCGGGTGTGCTGTTCAGCGCGATCAAAGCGGTGGACGATGCCCAGATCGACCTGTGCCTCGCCATTTGTTCGCAAGAGACGGAATCAATGGTCCCCGAAGCTCTGTCACGCGCGGGATACGAAGGCGAGCGGAAGGTGCTGCGCCTTGAAGATGCGTTCGCAGGTGGACTCCCGGAAATCGACCGATTGACCGCAGAGACGAAGCGACAATTTGTCGGCGCGAATGAAGTTTTCGTCAACGTCACTGGCGGCACGACGCTGATGGGTCTTGCGGCGGAGAACCTCGCCAAGGAAGCCCGTCTACTTGGATGTCCCTCAGTGCGCCGCTTTGGACTCGTTGATCGAAGGGCACCAAGCGAACAGGAGAACGATCCCTTTCAAATCGGCGACCCCCTCTGGCTGGACGAAGATGACGATTGAGATTGAGGCCAAGTACAAAGTTGTGACGCCGCTCTTTTGTGGTGGATCGACTCCCGAAAGCCACGCGGAAATTCGTCTGCCGAGCTTCAAGGGGATGCTTCGCTTCTGGTGGCGGGCGCTGGCTTGGTCCCGGTGCGGCGGAGACCTGGAGCGTGTTCGACGGGAGGAAGCCGAACTCTTCGGCAGTGCGGAAACTGGGCAGTCCAAAGTGTCAATGAGGCTGGAAGTGCCGAACAAGTCGAGAATGGTGAAAGTCGGTGAGGTTCTGAAAGCAGGTGGTCAAGTTGTCGGGCAGGGTGCCCGCTATCTTGGATATGGAGTTATGGAAGCCTTTGATAGCGGGAAGACCGGGAAGAAAGCTGGACAGCTCACTCGAAGTTGCCTTGATGCCCCCGCCGAATTCACGGTGCACATGCGCCTGCGTGAACATGGAAAGCACTTGCCTTCGCTCAAGGGCGCGCTCATTTGTCTGGGCGTGCTCGGCGGCATGGGCGCCAAAAGCCGCAAAGGATACGGTTCTCTTGCTCTGCAGGTCTTGCGAGTGAACGGCGAGCAATGCTGGATTCCGCCCAAAGCCCCCGATGAGCTAGACCGCGCGTTGAAAACAGTCCTTGCGAATCGCATCGACTCCGGCTTTCCGCCATACACCGCATTGTCCACTCGGTCAAGGCATTTGCTGGTTACAACAGTCGGGAATTCCGACTCGATGGGATTATTGGATCGTCTGGGACGGGAACTCGTGCGACATAGGAGTTGGGGACACAATGGAAAAATTCTTGGGCGGGAAGAGTCGGAACAGAACTTCAGGCAAGACCATGACCTGATGAAGCAAAGTCGGAGGTCCCGGCATCCCGAGCGCATAGCGTTTGGTCTTCCACACAATTACGGAAGAAGGCGCGAACAGCAGGTCGGTCCAGCAGAAGAGACGGGACTTGATCGCCGCGCGAGCCCACTGTTCATACACGTCCATGAATGCGGAACCACCCCCGTCGGCGTGGTGTCCTTTCTGCCGGCGTTGTTCCTGCCAAAGAACAAGTCGGAAATTCGGGTAGGCAAGGATAGGGTTCCACAACAATCGGAAGACAAACTCTACGAGCCAATCCACCGTTTTCTTGATCGTCTATGCACCAAACCCGTGGAGTGTTTTCAGGTCAGGGAAGTGCGGCTGTGACTGCTCGCCTCGAGATTTCCATTGGCCCCGTGCAAGGCTTTGTCACCCAATCGAGACGCACGAGGGATCTTTGGGCGAGTTCTTATCTGTTGTCATTTCTCTCGGCCCACGCGATGTGCGGCGCGGCAAAGGCGGGAGGCGAGATTGTCCAGCCGGAGATCGAGCAAGATCCGCTCTATCTGCAGGTGTCTGGAAGGGATGACGGAGACCCGCCCAAGTTTGGCTCCTTGCCCAATCACTTTGTTGTCAAGGTGAAGAATGGACAGGAGCATGCCAAAGCCGTAGCGCAAGCTTCAGTTCGAGCCTTCCATGCCGCTTGGGGGCAAGTGTGCAACGCCGTGTGGGACAAGTTTCTCTCCCCCGTGCACGAATTGGGAAACGGCACCGAAATCATTTGGAATCGCCAAGTCGGAACATTTTGGGAGATCATGTGGGCGTTCGGCGAACCGGGCGCTTTGGCTCGCAGGAAACATTGGCGAAGCCATCAACCACCGCCCGAGCCCGGTGACAAGTGTGTTCTGAATCATGATCTGCAAGAGTTGTCAGGCTACATTCGCAACAGGCACCGTGAAGCGCAGGACAATTTTTGGAGATCTCTAAGGCTAAATGAGTTCGACCTGCGCGAAAAAGAGCGACTCTCGGCCATTGCGCTGATCAAACGCTTGTTTCCATTGGTTTCGCAAGAAGCGCTCGGCTGGCAAGTCGAGACTGAACACTGGCCATCGACACTCGAAATTGGCGCCGACGCCGAGGATCCCGATAAACCGCATTTTTACGCCGTAGTTCTTGCCGACGGAGACAGATTGGGCAAGCTGCTCGCTAAAATGGATGCAAGGAGTGCCAGCCGCTGTTTGGCGACATTCACATCGGGTGTGCGCAAAGTCGTGGAGAAGCACGAAGGACTTTTGGTGTACGCGGGCGGCGATGATGTTCTGGCCATGCTCCCCAAAGAGCAAGCGCTGTCCTGTACTCAAGCCATCGATACAGCCTATCGGAACGCCTTTGCACATACGAAGGTACGCAAGGAAGCAACACTCTCCGCCGCCGTCGTTTTCGCGCACGGCAAATTGCCGCTTGGACAGGTGCTTCGGGAAGCCCATCGCCAACTTGATGTCTTTGCCAAGGATGAAAATGGCCGCGACTCTCTTTCGGCGATTGTGCTCAAGAACAGTGGCGTCCACTGCCAATGGACCACAACCTGGAATCGCCCCTCCTCCCGGAAAGCCGCTTCGGAATCGGCGATTTCCCGGATTGAGCGACTTTCAGCGCTTCTCAAGGCAAGCGGCGATGAGTCCGGACTTTCTTCGATACTGATATATCGATTGCGAAACCTCGCATCGCGACTGTGCGGATGGAGTCCATGGGAGCCTGGGACTTGGACTAAGCTCGTACCTGAGATTGATCTTCGCGCCTTTCTCCACGCGGAAATCACACATGGTTTCCCGACAAGAACAGACACCAAGGCGCCTTCCCCATCCAACGCGACCGACGTGGTGTGGCAACTCATGGCAAGGTGTCGAAATGAGGCACCGACTGCCGCAACACCAGCACCTGCCGAAGAAGTTGGCGTTGATGCGCTGATGTTGGCGCATTTCCTGGCGAACCCGGCCGATATCCAGTGAAGAGCGTTCAATTCAAGCCCATTGACACATGGTTCTTTCGAGGAGGCACACCCTTCACCATGGGTAGTGCGCCGCAAGAAAACGTCCCGAGCCATTTTCCTCCTTCACCATCGACAATCGCCGGCGCTCTGCGGTTCGCGCTTGCGAGAGCGCGCGGCTGGGACGGACGCGGCTCGTGGCCCAGGGAAATGTGTGAAGTCCTGG
The DNA here is from genome assembly GCA_028279115.1 of Pseudomonadales bacterium. Taxonomy (GTDB): domain Bacteria; phylum Pseudomonadota; class Gammaproteobacteria; order Pseudomonadales; family Pseudohongiellaceae; genus UBA9145. The sequence goes on along the minus strand of JANQSV010000163.1, from coordinate 477 downwards.
GCGATGGCCCGGATAATCTGGGGTGTTTGCGAATCCAAGGTCCGTTTCTGCTCTTGGATGAGCAACCGGTCTTCCCCGTCCCGCGTCACCTTCTAGGCGAAACGGGCAATCGAGGATGGGCGCCTGTGGCGATTCTGCGGCCCGGCGACATGACTCCAAGTGATTTGGGCGATGTTCGCCTTCCAACGACTGAAGGAATTACACACGAATCCAAGCCTTGTTCGGCCAAAGACTATTGGTTGACAGTTGAGGGCATGCAACACGCGCTGAATGGAGATGTGCCCTCAGCGGAAGACGTGCTACGACGCAATGTGCTGTGGAGTGATGAGCCGCGTATCGGCCTGGAGCGGGAAAGGAATGCCCGCACCGCTAAGGAAGGCATGCTCTACAGCACCAGGCCGGTACGCGGCTCATCACTCCACAGCACATTGCGTCGTAGCACGTCTTCCGCTGAGGGCACATCTCCATTCAGCGCGT
>JANQSV010000137.1 GCA_028279115.1 Pseudomonadales bacterium | reverse complement strand
GGTGCGGCGCTCCGAAAACGTCGTGCGCCTCGGCGAGGTCATGACGCCGCTGCTGCCCGCGCCTAAATTGCGCGAGGAATACGGCTGCGCCGAAATCCTGATCAAGGACGAAGGCCGCCTGCCCACGGGTTCCTTCAAGGCCCGGGGTCTGGCCCTGGCGGTGGCGATGGCGAAGGAACTCGGCGTGCGGCGCATGGCGATTCCGACCAACGGCAATGCCGGCGCGGCGCTGGCGGCGTATTGCGCGGCGGCGGATATCGAGACCTGGGTGTTCTGCCCGGAAGACACGCCGAAGATCAACGTCGAGGAGACCGCCTTTTTCGGCGCCCATACTTATCTCGCCAACGGCTATATCAACGATTGCGGCAAATTCGTCGGCGCGGGCCGCGAGGAGATGGACTGGTTCGACACTTCGACCCTGAAGGAGCCTTACCGGATCGAAGGCAAGAAGACCATGGGGCTTGAACTCGCCGAACAGCTCGACTGGCAACTGCCCGACGTCATTCTTTATCCCACCGGCGGCGGCACGGGCCTGATCGGCATGTGGAAGGCTTTCGCCGAACTCGAAGCCATCGGCTGGACCGGATCCCGCAGGCCGCGCATGGTCGCGGTGCAGTCCGAAGGCTGCGCGCCCATGGTGCGCGCCTTCGAGGCAGGCAGCCGCCACGCCGAGCCCTGGGAAGACGCCGAGACCGTCGCCGCGGGTATCCGCGTGCCGGCCGCGGTCGGCGATTTCCTGATTCTCGACGCCGTGCGCGCAAGCGGCGGCTTCGCGGTTGCCGTCAGCGATGCGGACATCCTCGCGGCCCAGGCCGAATGCGCCCGCCGCGAAGGCATCCTGCTTTGCCCCGAAGGCGCCGCGACCCTGGCGGCGCTGAAACAGGAACTGGCGAGCGGGCGCATCGGCCGCGACGAGCGCGTGATGCTGTTCAATTGCGCTACAGGGCTAAAATATCCTCTGGCGGCGGAATACGATCGAATAGATCTTCGGCAGCCGCCGGATTTCGCGAATCTGCGGGCGAGATAGCCACCCGTATCCGATCACGCTGGTTCCGCCGCAGGCGCCTGTCTTGGCGCAGCCGGCAGATGCGCCTTTTGATGTAAGAGCCCGTGTTGTACAGACTGTCGCAAACAAGTTGCAGATTCCGCGGTACGGCAGCGTTGTACCGGGCGACCTCTTGGTTAGGTCGGTGCGCGTCTGTCTGCGGAATCCACCGCCAAACGGCAGAGGCGCTATACTTGCGCCTCGTTTCATTTCGCCACCAGGAGTTCCGGCGCCATGCGGCCAGCAGCGAAAACCGGCATCGATCTCTACACTTGGAACACGCCCAACGGGCGCAAGGTTTCCATCATGCTCGAAGAGCTCGGGTTGGCTTACCGGGTGATTCCCATCGACATCACAAAAGGGGATCAGCACACGCCCGAGTTCGACTCCTTGAGCCTCAATCACAAGATTCCGGTGATCGTCGATCACGAGAACGACATGACCTTGATGGAATCCGGAGCCATCCTGCTTTACCTCGCCGAGCGCGAAGGCAAGTTGTTATGCCCGCCGGGGCCTGAGCGCTGGCAGTCGCTGGCCTGGCTGATGTTCCAAATGGGCCATGTCGGGCCGATGCTTGGCCAGACTCATCATTTCCTCCAGTTCAATCCGGGCAAGGCGCCTTATGCCGAGGAACGCTATTCGAACGAGACGCAGCGGCTGTATGGCGTACTCGACCGCCGCTTGCGGGATCGGGAATACATCGCGGGCGACTATTCTCTTGTCGATATCGCCACCTGGCCGTGGATTTCGCGTTTCGAATGGCAGCGGATCGATTTCGACCGCTTCCCCCGGCTGTGCGACTGGTATGCGCGCATCGCCGCCCGCCCCGCCGTCCAGCGGGGCTATGGCGTGCCTGACGCGGCGGAGATCCCGCTGCCGTAAGTGGCCAATCGCGGGCGAAGCATGCCTCGCCCCGACGCAATTGACATGCACCATTGACATGCACCATTTTGATGCGCCGGATGATCTGGATGGCGCCATTGATTGGGGAAATTTCACGGTTTTATTGGGGATCTGGATGTTGGCCTGGAGATTGCAGGATATGCAAAATAAAAGAGCGGCGGCAGGCATCATCGGGTGACCCCGCGTACGTTCGGCATGCATCAACTTGAAAAGATTAGAGGAAGTTATGGAAAGGGCAAGATTACTCGCCGCGGGAGCGTTGCTCTTGGCGGGCTTCGGTTATACCGGCGTCACCAGCGCACAGGAAGTTTCCTACAACATCGGCTGGGCTTCCGAGTACTATTATCGAGGGCTGTTGCAGAAGGAATCTTCGGGCAGCGCGGGCATCGACTTCACCAGCGGCGGCTTCTACGCCGGCGGCTGGACGGCGGACGTCGGCGACGGCCTCGAGGTCGACGGCTACTTCGGTTACAACATCGAGTCCGACTCCGGCATCACGGCGGGCATCGGCTTCACCGGCTATTACTACACCGGCGATTTCGACGACACCTATGAAGAACTCAATCTGAATTTCGGTTACGGCATGCTCGGGATCGAATATTCCTTCGGCACTTACGACAATTTCGACGGACCCGAACAGGACTACAATTTCCTGGCCGCGACGATCTCCGCCGAAAAAGGCCTGTACGGCACGCTTGGGCAGTTCGGCGGCGATTTCGACGGCAACTATGTCGAAATAGGTTACGGCCTCACCGTCAGCGAAATCGATTTCGGCATCGCGGCGATCTTCAGCAGCGACGAGTTCGGCGCAGGCAACGGTCAGTTCGACGCCAACGGCAATCCCGCCGAAAGCCAGACCGTGATCTTCACCATCGGCAAGACCTTCTGAGCGGCGTAGTGGCTTCGGGCGGCGCCTCCGCTCAACGTCATTCTGCGCGGAACAAGGCGTAGACGCAGAATCTCGTGGGTGTGGGAATGTCTGGTGGGTATTGGGCGCCATCCTTGGCAAGGCGTTCGGCCTTCAAGAAGCTGCGTTTCTTGTCGGCTGCGCCGACCGGGCCCCACCCCGCCTCGCACATCCGCTTCACTCCCCGCCAGCCGACGGCGACTCACATCGTGCGAAATCGATGAACTGGAAAGGAAGGGATTGCTTGATTCGGAGCGGGAAAGGGTCTACGGTGGAGTTCTTTGCTTGAGAGTGGAGCGCCGCTTTCCATGAAAAAGATTTTTGGCCTGATTCTGTTGCTGATTTCCGGGCCGGCGTTCGCGCAGGAAGACTTTGTCGCGCCGCGCACGGAATGGGGACATCCTGACTTGCAGGGCGTCTGGAACTTCTCTTCCAATGTGCCGCTTGAGCGCCCCGAACGTTTCGGCGACCGCGAGTTCATGACGCCCGGGGAAGTCGAGGAGTTGCGCGCCCGCCTCGCCGCGGCCGACGCCGCCTCGGACCAGGCCGTGCCGCGGCTTGCCGCTACCGACGATCCCGGCGGCTATAACGATTTCTGGGTCGAAAGCGCCGGCATTACCGACCGTATCCGCACTTCCCACATCGTCTATCCGGCCAATGGACAGATGCCCGTTCCGGTCGAGGGTGTGGAAATCGTCTTCGGCGGACTCGGCGATGACGAGGAGGGTCGGCAGCGGCCCGTGCGATTCGTCGTCGGCGGCATCGGCAAGGACGGTCCGGAGGACCGCGGCCTGTCCGAGCGCTGCATCGTCGGCTTCAACTCCGGCCCGCCGTTCATGCCGAGCTTGTACAACAACAACGTGCAGATCTTCCAGGACAGGGACAACGTCGTCATTCTCACCGAAATGATCCACGACGCCCGCATCGTGCCGATCGGCGAACGCCCGCCGCTCGATGAAAACATCGGACTGTGGTCCGGCGATTCGCGCGGCTACTACGACGGCGACACGCTGGTGGTGGAGACTCGCAATTTCAACGGGTTCACCCAGAGCTTCAACGGCTTTGGCGATTCCACCGACAAGATGCTGACCGAGAAGTTCACCCGCATCGACGAATTCACGGTCGACTACGAGTGGACCATCGACGACCCCTCGACCTTCACCGACAAGATGACAGTGATCGTGCCCATGACCAAGGTCGCCGGCCAGCTTTACGAATATGCCTGCCACGAAGGCAATTACGGCATGATGAACATCATCCGCGGCGCCAGGGCGCAGGAGGCCCTCGCGGCTGAAGAAGGAAGCTGGCGGTGACTGTAGGGGCGAGGCATGCCTCGCCCGCTACCGATCCCAGCCAATCCAACGTGCCGGCATAAAACGCGGGCGCGTAGATCAGCGAGGAACCAAGACCGCGGGAGCGCCTTCTTCCATCGCTTCAACCGCCAAGGGCGCGCATGCGCCGCAGTTCGTCGTCGCTCGGCGCCCGATCCTCGTAGCCGAGTTCATGCATGCGCACCGTGGTCGCTCCGACGAACGAAGCGACATTGGGCAACACGCCCTTTTCGACCATGAATTCAAGATATTCGCCGAGAGTGGTCCATTCTCCCGCCCAGCGCGGGTCGATCTCGGCCTGCATCGCTTCGCTCAACAATCCGTCGGACCGGCTCTCGCCGAATACTTCCAGCGTCACCCCCTGGCGGATATCGCCCTGGCTGCGCCCGTCGATGAGCAGGGATTCGTTGGCCCAACTGAGCATGTTGACGAACCCCGGCGCCACCGCGAGGCCGCTCGCGGCGCTGATCGAGTACGGTTGCGAACTCACGCTCTTGCACACGAAGAACTGCAAGGCGCTGGCGAGCCGGACTTCCGCGGACGATCCGGCGCAACTCGAATACGCCCTGTACGACATCGCCGCAGATACCATCGAATCCGAATTCGCCTCCCCCGCGCCCGCCCGGAACATACTCTTCGCCGGCGGTGCCCGCTGGCTGCAGCAACTCGCGCAAGATCCCGCCGCCGAAGAACCCGCCCCCTCCGCCACCTTCCGCCTCATCGACACCGCGACCGGCGCGGTGCTGCGCGAGGCCGAACTCGACGTGCCAGGCGGTGCGCTGATCGAAGAAATGCAATGCGACACGGACACGCCCCGGGCCGTCATCGCCCGGCCCGCGCCGCATCTGGCTGCTCGACGCCGAAACCCTGAGCGTCGTCGCGGAGAACGAAATCCCCTTCGAGCGCGACTATTTCGTGTTCGAGTAGGCATCCATTCCCGGGCGCCAGACCGGGCCGCCAACGACATTTTTCATCGCCCCAACAATTCCGGCGATGCGATTCCAATCTGACAGCGAATGAGCGCCGGGAAAATGGATTCTGCGACAAAATGGCGCAAGGGAAAATCATCCATACGCCCATTGTCATCCTGCGCGCAGTCGCAGGATCTATTCATCGGAAGATAAGAATGGCTCGATTTAATTGGCGAGAATTGCGGTTCGGCGGTTTTTCGGTCATTCTTCCGATTCGCCTTCCAAAGGCCCGACCACTTTCGAATTTGGGGAGAAAAGATCATGAACAAGGAGCGAAGCGTGATTGGCCGCGCATGCGCCGTCCCGGCGATTTCCATCGCACTGCTTTCCCTGCTGCTGGCGGCATCACAGTCCCAGGCCCAGACCGGCGAAGGCGGCGGCTGGTACATCGGCGCCAACATCCCCCTGATGTTCATCGACGATACCGAATCCGTCACCGGAGGCGAGAACATGACGCCGATCAGGCTCGGCTACGAGGCGACCACGCTGAACGAGTTCGACACCGGCTACAAGTTCGGCGGCAACTTCGGATACGCTTTCGAAAGCGGTCTGCGGATCGAGGTCGAGGCCTATTACGCATCGGCCGAAGTCAGCAGGTTGATCTATAGCAATGTCGCCGTGCCCTCCCTCGGTTTCACCTTGACGGACGATGCCGAGATTCCTGTCAGTGGTTCGGCCGACCAAAACGCCACCGTGGTCAATGTCTGGTACGACTTCGATACCGCCGGCCAATGGACGCCTTTCATCGGAGGGGGATTCGGCGAAGTGCGGATCGATTTCGGCGATGTCGACTACGATCCCAATGGGCTGGCCCAGGTCGTGACGGACACGATCACCTCGGCCAGCGGACTGCCCTCGTTCACCTTGCCTCCAGGCTTCGTCCCGGAATTGTCGCCCAAGGATACGACCACCGCCTGGCATGTCGGCGCCGGCGTGAGCTGGGAACTTTCCGATTCGACCCTGGTCCAGCTCGGCTATCGCTACCAGGCCAGCGGCGACATCGAATTCTCCGGCGCGAACGAAAACGGCACCGCCCACGCCATGACTGAGCAGAAGACCCACTTCCTCGAACTCGGCATCCGTTATCGCCTGTAAGTTTTCCCGCTTGGACAATCCGGCGAGCTTTCAGGCAGGTTCCCGACGGCTCTGAAATACAGCAATTTCAACCCGGAGCCGGCATGGGATTGTCGGCTTCAATCGCCCCGGCTTGCCGCGCGCAAGGCTTCGATGTCGAATTTGATCATGGTGTTCATCGCCGCCATGATCCGGGCGTTGTGCTCCATGTCCTCGTTGTCCATCAATTCGAAGAATTCGGCCGGGGCGACCTGCCAGGAGAGGCCGTAGCGGTCCTTCACCCAGCCGGCGGCAAGCGGCGCGCCTTCTTCGGCCAACTTGTCCCAGTAATAGTCGATCTCTTCCTGGGTGTCGCAGAGGATCATCAGCGAAAGCGCTTCGGAAAACTGGAATGGCGAACTGACGTTGAGGGCGATGAACTCCTCTCCCTTCAACTTGAACTCGATGGTCAGCACGGAGCCGGCGGCGGGTTCGTCGGGCTTGTGGGTAATGCGGGTGATTTCCGAATCGGGAAAGATCGAGCAATAGAACTCGACCGCCTCCGCGGCCTTGCCGTCGAACCAGAGGAATGGGCTAATCGCTCTCATCGCCTTTACCTCAGGGAATGCAGACCGAACATGTTGCCTTCGGTATCGCTGGCCAGCACGATGAAACCGTATTCGCCGATCGACATCTTCTCGCGTTCCAGTTTGCCGCCGGCTGCGGCCACTCGCGCGCCTTCGACCGCGCAATCCTCGCAACTGAAATACACCATCACGCTGTTGCCGCCGGAGGGTGTGCCCTCAAAATACACCAGCGCCCCGGTGCAGCCGTTCGCGTCGGGCTCTGCGGGGAATCCGCACATGGGAAGATCGGTCGGCATGGGCTGCAACTCGACGCCCAGGACGGTTTCATAGAATTTTCTGGCGCGCCCCATGTCTTGCACATAGATCTCGAACCAGTTCACGGGGTTCCTTTTTGCAAGGTCATTGGACATTGCTTTCTCCTCCTCGCCGACGTGAGTCGCGGCGCATATCATCGCCCGACCGTCAGCCGGATTCAATACCTTCCGGGTCGCCGACCAGCGGGACCGGACCATGATACAACGGCTGTCCGATGCTTTTTCTTATTGCCTGGCTTGCAGGAATTGCACTGCAAGGTCGGGGAAGTCGGTGAACAGGCCGTCGACTCCGGCTGTGAAGTAATGTTGTTCGAGCAGGTCCGCGAAGTTTTCCGCGTAGGCCGGCAATTGTCCGGGATCGGCGCGGAAGGTGTAGGGATGCACAT
>JANQSV010000125.1 GCA_028279115.1 Pseudomonadales bacterium | reverse complement strand
CCCTGGTCAACGCCACTGCGGAAGCCGAAAGTCTGCGCCACGAACCAGGCGGCGCCATCCCCCGCGGCGCCCGCGCGGCGGCGCTGGCGCCCGCGGGCGACGCGTTGCTGCTGGAAGACGGGCGGGGCGGGCTTTCCTTGTGGCGGCTTGACAACCGGCACACGGAATTTTCCCTCTCCGCCTTGTGGACGAGGACCTGGTACGAAAATTACACCGAACCGGCGCTGGTCTGGCAGACGACGGGCGCCGACGATGCCTTCGAACCCAAGTACAGCCTGGCGCCGCTGACCTTCGGCACCTTGAAGGCGGCGCTTTACGCCATGATTTTCGCGGCGCCGCTGGCGGTCTGCGCCGCAGTGTATACCGGCTATTTCATGCCGCCGGGACTGCGGCGCCAGATCAAGCCTGTGATCGAACTCATGGAAGCCTTGCCGACGGTGGTGATCGGTTTCCTCGCCGGCCTCTGGCTGGCGCCGCTGGTCGACGCGAATCTTGCCGCGCTGGCGCTGGGAATATTGTTGCTGCCGGTCTCGGTGGTGCTGGCTAGCGCCGCCATGGCGCGTTTGCCGGAACGGTTCGAGGCCGGGCTGAAGGAAGGCTGGCAATTGGCGGTTTTGTTCCCGGTGTTGCTGCTGGCGAGTTGGTTGGCCTGGCTGCTCGCTCCACCGCTCGAAAGCTGGCTGTTCGACGGCAGTCTCAGGGACTGGCTGTCGCTGCGCTGGGGGCTGGACTATGTCTCGCGCAATGCAATAATCGTCGGCGTCGCGATGGGGTTCGCGGTAATTCCCGCGATCTATTCGATCACCGACGACGCCATTTTCACGGTGCCGCGCCACCTGAGTTATGGCGCGCTGGCGCTCGGCGCGAACAGTTGGCAGACGATGGTCTGGCTGATACTGCCCGCCGCTGCGCCGGGCATCCTCAGCGCGCTGATGATCGGCTTCGGCAGGGCGCTGGGCGAAACCATGATCGTGCTGATGGCGACCGGCAATACGCCCATCATGAATATGAACCTGTTCGAAGGCATGCGCACGCTCGCGGCGAACCTGGCGATCGAGATTCCCGAATCGGAAGTCGGCAGCACGCATTACCGGATTCTCTTTCTCGCCTCGCTGGTGTTGCTGCTGTTCACGTTCGTACTCAATACGATTGCCGAACTCGTGCGGCAACGGCTGCGCAAAAGGTACCGGACGATATGAATGGCGGCATATCGGGCTGGTACCGCAGCGGAGCGCCCTGGATCTGGCTTAACGCCGCCGCGGTCGCCGCCTGTCTGGCAATGGTCTTCGGCCTTTTGCTGCTGCTCGGCGCAAGAGGCCTGGGGCATTTCTGGCCGAAACCGGTGTTGCAGGCGAACTATCTGGTGACGGATCCGCCGGTTGCCGTGATCGGCGAAATCGCGCACAGCGAAACAGTCGACGCCGGGCAATTGCGGTTTTCCGCGGCCGGCGCGCCACTGAGCGGCGACAGGATTGAGCGGCAACTGCTCAAGCTCGGCAATCGCGACATCACCGGCAATGATTTCGCCTGGATCCTGCCCTCCTTCCTCGACGCAGTCGAATATCCGCAACGACTGGTGACGCTGGAACGCCGGGAGTGGGGCAATTTCTACGGTTTTCCGGTCAGCATTCTGCAAAACGGAGAGCCGGTCGCGGCGCCGCCGACACAAGCCGAAGAGGCCGACGCCCTCTGGCCGGAACTGCGGCGGCGGCTGAACCGGACCAGGCAATTGCGCGAAGAAATCGAACAGATCGAACGATCAATCATCGCGGAGATCAATTTCGGCATGGAACGCCTGCGCTTGCGGGAGCGGCGGCTGCGGCGCGCCGGCGGTGATTCCGAAGAGGAACTGCTGGACATTGGGCGGCAACGCGAGACGCTCGATGCGCAATACGCGGAAATCCGCTTGCGCCTGCTCGAACTGAATCGCCAGATTCAGCGCGACTCCGCGATTTTCCGCGTTGCCGGCGGCGCGGAGGTGGAGCTGCCGGTGGCCGATATCGTGCGCGCCTACCGGTCGAACGCGATGAACCGGTTCGAAGCCGCGGGGACGTTTCTGGCGCGCTTGTTCGAATTCCTGACCGACGATCCGCGCGAATCGAATACCGAGGGCGGCCTGCTGCCCGCGATCTACGGCACCGCCATGATGGTCCTGCTGATGTCGGTTCTGGTTACGCCGCTCGGCGTGGTCGCGGCTGTCTATCTCAGCGAATACGCGCCGAAAGGATGGCTGACGCGCGTCATCCGGATTTCGGTCAACAACCTGGCCGGAGTGCCTTCGATCGTCTACGGCATGTTCGGGCTCGGTTTTTTCATCTATCTGGCGGGCGGCGAGATCGACCGCCTGTTCTATTCCGAATCGCTGCCGGCGCCGACTTTCGGCACGCCCGGACTGTTGTGGGCCTCGTTGACCCTGGCGCTGTTGACCTTGCCGGTCGTGATCGTCGCCACCGAAGAAGGGCTTGCGAACATCCCCGCATCGCTGCGCGAAGGCAGCCTGGCGCTGGGCGCGACCAAGTTCGAGACCTTGTGGCGCGTAGTCCTGCCGTTGGCGCGGCCGTCGATGCTCACCGGACTCATCCTCGCGGTGGCGCGCGCCGCGGGAGAAGTCGCGCCGCTGATGCTGGTGGGCGTCGTCAAGCTGGCGCCCGCGCCGCCGCTGGATACCGAGTTCCCGTATCTGCGCCTGGAGCAACAATTCATGCATCTCGGCTATTATGTCTACGATCTGGCAACGCAAAGTCCGAACGTGGAGGCCGCCATGCCGCAAGCTTTCGCGGCGGCCTTTCTGCTGGTCGCGGTCGTTGCCGCGCTGAACCTGAGCGCGGTGGTCATGCGCGGACAGCTGCGCGAACGATACAAGGCGCTGGAAACGGGATCCTGGCCATGAACTCGGAATACGAGACCGCCGGCTCGGCGGAGGCTGCGGTCGAAGCCTTGGTTGAAGCCTCGATTGAACCCGCGCCCTGCCTCGAAGTGCGCAATCTGAGCCTGCATTACGCCAAAACCCGGCAAGCCCTGAACAAGATACGGCTGACGATTCCACGGCAGCGGGTTACGGCGCTGATCGGGCCCAGCGGCTGCGGCAAGACCAGCCTGCTGCGTTGTTTCAACCGGCTCAACGATCTGGTGGACGACTGTGTCGTCACCGGGCGCATCAGGCTGGAAGGCAAGAACATCTATTCGTCGAAGATCGACGTGACCGAATTGCGCCGCCGGGTCGGCATGGTATTCCAGAAACCGAACCCGTTCCCCAAGTCGATATACGAAAATGTCGCCTTCGGTCTGCGCATCCGCGGTATCAATTCGCGCCGCCGGCTCGACGAGGTCGTGCAGGAATCGCTTGAGGCGGCCGCGCTCTGGGACGAGGTAAAGGACCGGCTGCACAGAAGCGCGCTGGAACTTTCCGGCGGCCAGCAGCAGCGGCTGGTCATCGCGCGCACGCTGGCGGTGGAGCCCGAGGTGCTGTTGCTCGACGAGTCGGCTTCGGCGCTCGATCCGATTTCGACCCTGAAGATCGAGGAACTGATCACCGGGTTGAAAAAGAATTACACCATCGTCATCGTGACGCACAATCTGCAGCAGGCGGCGCGGGTTTCCGACTATACGGCCTTCATGTACATGGGCGACATGGTGGAATTCGATACGACCGCCCGGATTTTCACCAACCCGGTCAAACGCCAGACCGAAGATTACATCACTGGAAGATATGGGTGAGGGTGAGGCCCGGTCGGCGCACCCGAAAAAAAGCAAAGCTTTTTTAGGGCCGAACGACTGGCCATGGATGGCCAGGCTGGGGGTAGTCGAAGCCACTGAAGTTGCGCCAGGGATGGCATGTGCAACCTGTCAGAATCCTCAAAGAGATTCTGCGACTACGCTCCGCTCCGCGCAGAATGACGGGGAGGGGCGCTCCGCTCCGCGCAGAATGACGGGGAGGGGTGCTCCGCTTCGCGCAGAATGACGGGGAGGGGCGCTCCGCTTCGCGCAGAATGACGAAGGGGGGCGCTCCGCTCCGCGCAGAATGGCAGAAAGGAACCTCGCCATTGACAATCTCCGCTGAAGAAACAGGTTCGCACATCTCGCGCCAGTTCAGCCAGGATCTGGAAAAGATCCGCACACACATGTTGCGCATGGGTGGACAGGTCGAGAAGACCTTGACCGACGCCTTGCGCTCGGTGGCTGAACACGACAGCCAACTGGCGCAGCAGGTAATCGACCGGGATGAGGTAATCGACCGGCTCGAACGCGAAATCGATATCGAGTGCAGCCTGATCATCGCCCGGCGGCAGCCCGCGGCGGGCGACCTGCGCCTCGTGCTCGCGATCATCAAGGCGGTCAGGGATCTCGAGCGCATCGGCGACGAAGCGGCCCGGATCGCCCGCTCGGCCCTGCAACTCGCGGAAGAAGGGGAGGATCCGGTCCATCTCGGTGAATTCCATAACATAGGCAACCGCGTGTTGGGCATGGTCAAGCATGCGCTCGACGCCTTCGCCCGCATGGACGCCGAAGCCGCCGCCGCGATCCGCGGCGAGGATGTCGAGGTCGACAACGAGTACCACAATGCGATCCGCTCGATGGTCACGCACATGATGGAGAATCCCGAGAGCGTGGGCGCCGTGCTGATCGTTCTCTGGGCTTTCCGCGCGCTGGAGCGGATCGGCGACCACGCCAAGAACATTTCCGAACACGTCGCCTATATGGTCATCGGCGCCAACCTGGGAAGAGGGAGGCCGCTGCCGAAGAAGTGACGTCGGGGGACGGTCATCCCGTGCGTAGTGACTCGGGGCATCCATGCCCCTCGTCCCCACGGGGCGGCGCTACGCGCCGTCCAAAATGGCAATCCCGCCATTTTGTCGCAGGCTCTCGTCGCCAGAACGAGACTTGCCGGACTTCGCTTCAGTGCACGTTGAGCTGGGGCGGCTGATCGGGAAAAGGCGCCTGCGCCGGCGGGCGGGGCTCGCCGGGACCGCGAATGCGTTCGACCGGGAATCTGCAACTGAAAGTGCTGCCCTTGCCGGATTCGCTGGCAATGTGCAGATCGGCATCGTGCCGCATCAGGATGTGTTTCACGATCGCGAGCCCGAGTCCGGTGCCGCCGGTCTCCGACGAACGGCTGACGTCGACGCGATAGAAACGTTCGGTAAGGCGCGGGACATGCTGGGGCTCGACGCCGATGCCGTTGTCGATGACCCGAATTTCAAAGACCCCGCCTTCGCCGGCGTAGTCGGCCTCGATATGGATGGCGCCCCGGTCCGGCGTGTACTTCGCGGCGTTCTGGGCGAGATTGGACAGGGCGCTATACAATTCCGCGCGATCACCGACGATTTCCAGTTCCGGGTCGCAGGAAAAATCGAACTCGTGGTTTCTGATCTGGTACACCTGCTCGGCATCTTGTTGAATTTCCCGTATCAACTGACTCAGATTAAACGGTTTTTGCCGCCTCTTGATCTCTTTGGTTTCCAGCGCCGTCAGCATCAGCAGATCGCGGACGATGTTTTCCATGCGTGTCGACTGCTGCAGCATCTGCCGCAGCGGTTTGCGCCATTTTTCGTCCAGATCCCGCACATTGTCCATAATGTTTTCAACGTAGCCCTTGATCACGGTAATCGGCGTACCAAGCTCATGCGAGACGTTGCCGACGAAATCCTCGCGCATCAGTTCCATGCGATGCAGGCGGGTGACGTCGCGCACGATCATCAGTCTTTCCCGCTCGCCGAACAGCGCGATCTCGAACTCGAGCGTGCGTGAATTGTCCCCCGGCGCCGGCAACTTCAGCGGTTCGCTGTAGTCGGCGTCGTGGAAGTATTGCGAGAAACGGGGGTCGCGGACCAGATTGGTCGCGGGATGGCCCTGGTCCCTGGGATACTCGAATCCGAGCAGCCTTGAGCCTGCCAGATTCCACCACACGAGGCTGCCTTGCCGGTCGATCATGATGACCGCGATTTCGAGCGCCGAGGAGGATTCCTGGGCCTTGCGGATGATGCTTTCAAGATAATTGCGCGTCTTCTGCTCCTGCCTGCCGAGCTTGTAGATGCCGTCGAAGACTTCACCCCAGAGACCGAAGGACTCGGGCGGTTCGGTCCGGGTGGCGGAGGGATTTCCCTTGAGCCAGTTGCGCAGGCGCCAGAGTTGCAGGTAATTGACCGTGAGATAGGCGGCGACACCCACGAGCAGCGCCGCCGGGATATTGCCGGCAAGCCAGCCGATCAGGGCGGTCGCGGCCAGGACCAGCAGCAGCCGCAGGATTTCCGCTCGCCAGTAATGCAAGGATCGAAACCCGGGTTCAGGATGAACTTCGCAGAAGCGGTATTCTAGTCCGCCGGTGGATCGATGACCAGTCGCGCTTGCCGCGATGCGGAGCGCATATTCCGTCGCGCGGCGAGGCGCCGCCGTCTCCAGCCGTTGCCGGCGCTTGCCTGAAAGCCGTCAGCGCCGCGTGCGATATTCTCGGCTTGTGAGGCGGCGATTCGCATCGTGACTCCCGATATCGCCTTATTCCCGATCCGCGGCCGAAGGCTGACCGATCTCGTACGCCGGCGGTGGCGCCATTCCCTGGAGCGAACGCACGAAGAAGTCCCAGCGGCGCCGATTGAAATAGTCCGAATTGTCGAGAAAGTGCCCCGCGCCCGGTACGATCAGATATTCGAAATCCTTGTTGGCCTTGATGAGCGCGTCGATCAGGCGGCGGGTGGCGAGCGGCGGCACGTTCTCGTCGAGTTCGCCGTGAGCCAGGAACAGGTCGCCCTCGAGTTTGTCCGCCCAGATGACGTTCGAATTGTCGTCGTAGTGCGGGCCGAGCGGGAAACCCATCCATTGCTCGTTCCAGATCGCCTTGTCCAGGCGGTTGTCGTGATTGCCGGACGCGGAGACGCCGGCGGTATAAAAGTCGGGCCGGCGCGTCATCGCGCGCACGACGTCGTAGCCGCCGGCCGAGAACCCGTAGATGCCGACACGGGAGAGATCCATGTACGGGTAGCGTTCCGCCAGCGCGCGAATGCCGGCGATGTGGTCGTCGAGGCCGACATCGTGCAGATTGCGGTAGGCGTGCGCGAGGAAATCGCGCGAGCGGCCCGAAGATCCGCGCCCGTCGATCAGCACCACGATGAATCCCAGTTCGGCGATCGACGCGGCGTTGCGGCCGGTCAGGCCGGCGGCGAACGACTTCGGCGTCATCACGTAATGGGGTCCGGTATAGATGTGCTCGATCACGGCGTAGCGGCGCGATGGATCGAAGTCCGACGGCCGGTAAATCGCCCCGTAAATCGGGGTTCGGCCATCCGCCGCCACGGTCTCGAACGGCTGCGGATACCGGTAGCCGAGTTCGTCCAGCGCCGACGTGTCGGCGACTTGCAACTCCATGACGATTTCACCGTCGAGCGCGCTGCGCAATACGGAACGGGTCGGTTCGTTGATCAGCGACATGTTGTCGACGAAATAGCGGCCGTCCGGCGAGACGGAAACGTCGTGGTCCAGCGCTTCGGGTGTGAGCAGCAGCGGCTCGCCGCCGTCCCGGTTGACGCGGTAGAGATGGCGCAGGTATGGATCGCGGCCCGGCTCGCGGCCGCCGGCGACGACGAAGAGATCGTTCTCGTCGAGGGTCGCGCCGGCGAGATAGTGAACGCGCCATTCGCCCCGCGTCAGAGCATGCCGCCGACCGTCGCGGTTTACGAGATACCCGTGGTGCCAGCCGCTTGCTTCGGACAGCCAGAAGAACG
>JANQSV010000120.1 GCA_028279115.1 Pseudomonadales bacterium | reverse complement strand
CGACGCCAACAGCGGCATCTACCTGCGCTGCCAGGACCGGGACAACATCACCGACCGCAATTGCTACGAAGCGAACATCTTCGACCAGCGGCCCGATCCGTCGTTCGGCACCGGCGCCATCGTTCATATCGCCTCGGTCGACGAGCCGCGGCCGACGGTGGGCGACAACTGGAACGTTTACCACATCACCTTGCGGGGCGATCATCTGCTGGTGCAATTGAACGACGAAACCACGGTCGACGTGCGCGACAGCCAGTTCGCGGAAGGTCCGATAGCGCTGCAATGGGGGCGCGGCACGATCCGCTTCCGCAACGTCTGGGTGCAGCCGCTGGATTGATTGAATCCGTCAGATCGTCCCGCGAATCTTGATCGCGATCGTGGGGCCGATGTGACTGCAGGAATCCTCTATCTCGCTCACGTACCCGGTGGCGATCGTGCCGCCGAGATATCGTGAGCGCACGCGGCAGCGTGCGTTTTCAAACGGGTTGAAAACCTCGAAACGATAGATCAGCTCGCCCCAACCCTGGGTTTCCGCGAACAGCCTGACGAAATCGCCCGAGTTGTAGTCCTCGATCTTGTCGATATCGTAGGCGATGCGGCCGTCCCTGAAATTGTGATTCCAGGAGAAACCATAGTTGAAATTGCGCGCCGGGAAATCGTGCCTGAATCCGATTCGCGCGGAGCCACGGCCCTGACGGCTGAAGCGCCGGTCGATCCCGAGAAAAGGATCGATGACGCTTGAGTCTTCCACGCGCAGACCGGACGTCAGCAGGATCTGGGAGTCGGCCATCGAAGTGAAGCGATAACTTCCGTCGAGCGCAATGCCATAGCGTTCGCCGTCGCCGATATTGCCGTTGGCGGAGAGGATTTGCGTCGGCGTAGACACGTCCACCCTGGTGTCGAGAATGTCCCTTCTCGCTTCTTCCGGCGCGCTGTCATCCTCGTATTGCAGATTCAGGTGGAATAGGTCGGCATCGCCCACTTGCCATGCCAGATTCGAACTGATCACCATGGGCTGCGCCTTGCGCGTGCTTACGCGCTTGATCCGCTCGTTCGGGCTGCCGTCTCCGAGAACGCTGGTCTCGTGGCCGATGCGATGTTCGTGGCGCGGTTCCGATTCGGCGCTGACGAGATAATCGAAACCGCCCCGGGAACCGGACCATGCGATCTTGCCTCCCGGCTTCAGGGAATCGTCGTGATAATGGTCGGTATTGATTTCGTAGGCGATCGAAGAGCGCGTTTCCGCCTCAAGCAGGACAATATTGACGACCTGGTTTCCGCCGCGTACATCAAGGTCGCCCGAAGTGCCGCGGATGATCTCGATATAGTCCACCTGGCTGGCCGGAATCCGGGCCAACTGGCTGCTGCCCCCGTTCTCCTTCCCGGCGATGCGGCGCCCGTTGATCAGCACCTGATCGCCTCCCATGCCGAGTCCGCGCCGGTTGTTGCCGCCGGAAAAACCCGGGCCGCCTCCGCCCTGGCGGGCGATATTGATGCCGGGAATGCGGTCGAGCATGTCGTTGACTGAAAAAGGCTCGTATTGGGTGAAAAACGAAGCGGGGTAAGTCACCGTCGCATCTTCGTCGGTAACCGGCGCATCCTGGGCCGGCGCGCCGCCCGCCGTGCCGGCGAACAAGCCGCATAGCAGCGCTTGGCAAATGATCTTCCTCTGAAAACGGGGCATATCGGTAATTCGCATGTCAAAGCCACGGCCCGATGCGGCCGATTGACGCGCCTGGATTCAATAGATACGGCAAACGAGCCGCAGGCGAAACGGTTGCGCCGGAACCGCTGACGCTCCATCGGCGAATTATCTCGTTATTACGGTCCCGACGGCAGATTCCGATTGCTGATTATTGTGACAATTTGTGCCCCGCCGACGCCGGATACCCATATCCGCAGTGGCCGCGTTGCTCCCGTACTCCGTTGCCGCCGTTCCGGCATTTACGGCGTATCGGTATCTTCAAGTTCGGGAAAGTAGGAGGAGAAGAATCCCCGGTCCCGCGTGAGAAAAACGTTGGCTTCCGCTGCGGCGTGGGCGCCTATGAGAAAGTCCGTGATTATCCGCGTTCGTGGCCCGCCTCTGCTTCGGTACTGCTTCCAGCGCAGCCCCGCTTCGAAGGCAATCGAGGAGTTGATGGAAGATACGCGGACTCCAATCTGTTGCAGTGCGTCGTCGAGTGAGGATCGATCGGGGAATGCGGGCGCCAGCTCCGCATAGACGAGATCGCACACGATGACAGCTCCGGCGTCATAAGCATCGGCCAGCCTTTTTCTCGACTGTTGGCCATGCCGTTCGCTGGACATGAAAACATCCAGCAAGACATTGGTGTCAACCGCTGTAATCACTTCCCGCGAATCTCCTCGATGTACTCGTCAACGCCGACACCCTCGCCGAGAGCGTCCTTGCCCAGAATGCCATAGACTCGATCCACGGGATGCTGGACTGTCGCCCGTTTCCTGATTAGCAGCCCTTGGCGGGTGGGGCTGATTTCGACCTCCACATTCCGATGCATCCCGAAACGGTCCCGCAGGGACTTCGGAATAGTGATTTGGCCGCGCTCTGATATTCGCATAACATTCCTAGTAAGTAATTCAAATTCAGAAAATCATACCTCTTAATACACTCTAAATGCAACTGGGTAATCGGCTGAAAGCAAGTGTTCCGTAATCGCTTTCCGGTACCCGCTCGACCTCTTTCTGCGAGTAATCACAGTTGGCCTGGAAACCAACGAAATCGTGAAGTCTTTACCTGAGTTGGCGCTGAAGTGACCGGAACTGTCCGATGTAACTATTTTTCCCTGCGGTTCGTTGGGAAGGTGGACGGAAGAATCCGAAGAAGTCCGTCAATGCCGCCTGGCGGCAGTCAATCCGCTAATTCATGAGGAACGAGCAATGATCAAATATGCTTTCGTGGCGATTCTGGCCCTGGCGCTTACCGGCTGTCTGGTGATGGTCGATTCGGATTCGCGCGCCTTGCAAACAGTATGGAGCGAAGGCGACGTGGCGCGTCTGGAGGTCGGCCGGAGCGACGAGCAATTCGTGCGCGACACTTTCGGCGACCCGACAAGCAGGCTGTCTTACGCCGATGGCACAGCAGTCTGGAAGTATCGGAACAGATCCGAGAAAGACACCGAAGTAGGCGTATTCCTGATTTTCGCGGTCGATGTCGAGGAAGAACGCATCGAGACGCTTTCCATCGAATTTGCCGATGGCGTCGTCAGCAATTACTGGATCGACGAAGAACGATTCTGACGAAAGCCGAAAAGACGTCGCGGAATCTTTTGTGGGATTCTGATGGGTTGTTCGTGCCATCCCTGGCGCAAGTGCCCGACTTCGACTGGCCCCAGCCCCGACATCCATGCCGGGTCGTTCGACCCTCGAAAAGCGGTGCTTTTCGTCGGCTTCGCCGACCGAGTCTCACCCTTTTGCGCCGCGCGGCCGGATTCCGCATAATTTCGGTTGAAATTCCGGCAACGAACAGGAGGAACTCATGACTCGGGAATCCATGGAAGTCGATGTCGTCATCGTCGGCGCGGGGCCCGCGGGTCTGGCCACGGCCTGCCGCCTGTTGCAACTGGCGCGGGAGGCCGATCGCGAGATTTCCGTTTGCGTGCTGGAAAAGGGCTCGGAAGTAGGCGCCCATATTCTCTCCGGCGCCGTGTTCGAGCCGGATGCGCTGCAGATGCTTTTCCCCGATTGGGAAGATCGGGGTGCGCCGCTGAATACCCGCGTCACCGGCGATCAGGTCTATTACCTCGGTTCGGGCAAGTCTTCGTATCGTTTCCCCGAATTGCTCGTACCCAAACCCATGCGCAATCACGGGAACTACGTCATTTCCCTGGGCAACCTGTGCCGCTGGCTGGCGGATCAGGCGGCCGAACTCGGCGCCGAGATCTTTCCCGGTTTTGCCGCCACCGAAATACTTTACGACGATGACGGCCGCGTGAAAGGCGTCGCCACCGGCGACATGGGCATCGACGCGAAAGGCGAGCGGAAATCGACCTGGCAGCCGGGATTCGAATTTCACGCCAGGTTCACGATCCTGGCCGAAGGCTGCCGCGGCCATCTCGGCAAGGAAGTGATTGCCCGTTTCGAACTCGACAAGGATCGCGACCCCCAGCATTACGGCATCGGCATCAAGGAAGTCTGGGAGATCAGCGAGGCAAAACACCATGAGGGCCTGGTGGTGCATACCGCCGGCTGGCCCATGACCGGACCGAGCTACGCGGCCACGAGCGGCGGTTTTCTCTACCACGCCGAAAACCGGCAGGTCTACGTGGGCCTGATCGTCGACCTCGGCTACCGGAACCCGCATATCAGCCCTTTCGACGAATTCCAGCGTTACAAGCATCATCCGGTCATTAAGCGCTATCTCGAAGGCGGCAAGCGCATCGGTTACGGCGCCCGGGCGATCATCAAGGGAGGGCTCAACTCCCTGCCCGAGATGAGTTTCCCCGGCGGGCTGCTGATCGGCTGCGACGCGGGTACGCTCAACGCCGCCAAGATCAAGGGCAGCCATACCGCGATCAAGAGCGGCATCCTGGCGGCGGAGTCCCTGTTCGCCGCCCTGAGCGACGACGCCTCCGAGACCGATTTCAGCGAACGCTTCCGCAATTCGCCCCTGCGCGACGAATTGCATCGCGCGCGCAACTTCGGCGGCGCCTTTCACAAACTCGGATTCTGGCTCGGCAGCGCTTTCACCTGGGTCGAACACAATCTGTTCGGCGGGGCTCTGCCGGTAGATTTGCGCGATCCCAGCAAGGATCACTGCCAGTTGAAGCCGGCGGAGGAAAGTGAGCGCATCGACTATCCAAAGCCCGACGGCGTGCTCAGTTTCGACAAGATGTCATCGGTATACCTGTCCAACACCAATCACGAGGAAGACCAGCCCTGCCATCTGCAACTCAAGGATGCGTCGATCCCGATCGATGTGAATCTGCCGTTGCATGACGAACCCGCGCAACGTTATTGTCCGGCGGGCGTCTATGAAGTCGTGGAACAGAACGGAGCCAGGCGCTTCCAGATCAACGCGCAGAACTGCGTGCATTGCAAGACCTGCGACATCAAGGATCCTGCCCAGAACATATTGTGGGTGGCGCCGGAAGGCGGCGGCGGGCCCAATTATTCGGCGATGTAATTGCCCGGCGCGTGGCTTCGAACCGTCACCGTCTGGTGGGCTGAGTTCAGCGGACGCCGTGAATACGGTCCAGCCGCCAAGCACAGCTTGGCGCCGCTCCGGCTGCGCATGAAGCTGCGCTTCATAAACGCTTGCCTACGCCCCTGTAGGCTTCGGGCTCGACATCCTGTCTCGCACGCCCGCAAAACACAGCCTGCCCGCAGACGACTCAAGCCGAGCAAACCCAATGTCCCTTCATGTCCTCCCAGTATTGTCTTCAGATAAAGTCCATGTCGCCAGCGGTCAGCCACCAGGCGCCTTTGGGGAGGGTTTGGTCGGGGCTCGGGTTCCAAGCGTTGAAGGGTATCTCAATACCCAGATTCTTCACAATGCGGTCACCCCAGTTGAGCCGCTCGGTCCAGGCCCGCGTGAGCCACATGGCGAGTGCGCCGGATTCCGGTCGACTTTCGGTCCAGGTTGCCAGCGCACCGGCTGCATCTTCCATGCGCGCCAGCGGCGCCACCAGGTCCATCAGCAGCCATTGCTGCTCGTGACGCTTGAGCACGGCAACGGCGAAAGCTTCGCTCTCGCGCGACAGCAGCAGGGGAAAATACGCGCCCGCGTACGGATGCCGGAAATAGCGGTAGTCCAGATATTCGCCATGGCGCTTGCCGATCACGCCGTCTCCGAAATCCTTCCGCATGGCCTGCCACAATTCGTCAACGGATTTTCCGTGGGGTTCTGCATGCCGGTTATCTTGCAGTTGCAGCGGTTCGACTTGCAGTTCCGGGATCGACTCCTGGAAATCGCCGAACGCCAGCTCGACGTAGTCGTCGACCTTGCCGTAAAGCCCGAGCCTGACCGCGGTTTTCATGACGGGCTTGTTGGGAAAGCCGAAGCCGAGCACATGGTCGACGGTATAGCCGATTTCGCGCTCGAACAAGGTCGCCGTCATATGGAAATACAGGCTGTTGCGCCCGTATTGCCTGCGCACCGCGGGCTTGACCATGACATCGCAGCCCTGGAAGGCGAGCCGGTCTTCGCCGAAATAGTCGATCTCCCGCGCCACGCCACCGTAATGCGCGATGACCGGCGCGCCCGGTTCGATCCGGGCGACGATGCAGGTGCCCTTCCCCTCTCCGTACTTCCAGCGCCACAAGGCCGGATCGAACTTTTCGCCGAAACTCTCTTCGAAGATTTCCGCGACTTCCTCTGGTTCGAACGAGTCGATTCCGCCGAGGTCGAGTTCGCTCCAGGGTCCTCCGGCTTTCGGATCGAGTGCAAAGACAAAGCACTCGAATCGGCGATGGCCGCTTTCGAACTCCGCCGCCAGGGCATCGAGTTCGCGCGCCAGCTTGCGTTCACCCTCATCCGGGCGCGCCTCGTTCGATTCCCGCATTCCAGTCCGCAAGGACCGCAGCCAAGCCGCGGGAGGAAACCCGGCGGCCGGCAAGGGATCAACCACCAGAGACTGCGCTTCCGCAACCGACAGTCTGGCCTTGTCGGTCCAATCGATCGTTTCCAGCAGGCGGAAGCCGAGCCGGTCGGCCAGTTGCCGCAAGGAAAACTCGGTCGGCAAATCGGACTTCAGCATCGTCTCGACATCGTGCAGAAATTCTCCGGCCAGGAGCAGTTTCCCCCCGTCCTTCAGCATTTTGCGAGCCCGGCACAACAGATGCATCTGCTCCTTGTAGTGAATGGTTCCGCCATGCAGCACACAGTTCCAGCTTCGATCCCGCCCGCCCGATTCGCTGCGGATCGGCACGCGCTGAAAATCCGCTTGAGGATTCACCCATTGTTCCGGCAGCCCCGCCAGCGGGTTTTCCGCCTCGTTCGTCTCAAGCGGAAGATACGCGGGGCCTTCCATGGTGTTGACCATGGCAGCGTCGGGAGCGCCCGCCGGCGTCCTGGAACGCACGATTCGTTCAAGCAGTTTCCGGGATTCTCCGGCGAGTCCAAAAGTCATGAGTTGCAAGCTATGCGGATCAAGGCGAGGCAATATAGCCTGCGCTCCGCGTTTTTCCTAGTTCGACAATGTAAACTAGCGCCATGCGGCAGTTTCCCGGACTCAACAGACTCGCGGCCTGGCTGATCCCCGTCCAATCCGGCGACGCCAGTCTCACCCGCCAGGGACTCCAGCGCCTGCTCCTGTTGCGCGCCTTCGTCACCGGCGCGAGTTGCGCCGGGCTGTTCGCGCTGATGCTGTTTCCCGGGCTCGAAGTTGCCGGAGTTTTCATCGCCGGCCTCGTCGCCGCCATCGCCGTTTCCATCCTGTTCGGATATTGGCGTTTGAATCTGAGCCGGCCCATCAGCAATACCGAACTGTTTCTGCACATCCTCGTTGACGTGATTTTCCTGGTATTGCTCCTGCTCAATACCGGCGGCGTCGGCAATCCGCTGATTTCCTATCTGCTTGTGCTGCTCGCCGTCACCGCCACCTTGCTGCCGCGCGGTTTCGTGAATTCTTTCGCCGTCGGCAGCATTCTCATTTACACCTTCTTCCTGCTGCTCGACCTCTCGGCGGAACAGAACATGCCCGGCATGAGCGGCAACGCCCAGGACATGTTCGAATTGCACCTGGTCGGCATGTGGGTGATTTTCGTCGTCAGCGCGGTCCTGATCACCGTCTTCATCAGCGCCATGGCGATCGCCGTGCGCGAACGCGAGCATCATCTGGCCGAAGCGCGCGAAAATGAAATGCGCAACGAACAACTCGTCGCCATCGGCACGCTTGCCGCCGGCACCGCCCATGCGCTCGGCACGCCGCTTTCGACCATGGCGGTCATACTCAACGACCTGGACAATGCCGGGCGGGAAAAACTCGAAGGCGAATCCGTCAAGCAGGAAATCGGCCTGTTGCGCGAACAGGTCAGCCGCTGCAAGCATTCGATCAATCAATTGATCCGCTATTACCACAAGGACGATCCCAGCGCCCGGGAACGGGTCACGCTCGCCCGTTTCGCCGCGGATATCCATGACTACATTCTCAACGTTCATCCCGCCGCCAAGGTCGAATTCAAGCTGGCGACCGAGCCGGAAACGCCGCTCGACGTCGAACCAAGCCTGCGCCACGCGGTGATCAATATCATCGAAAACGGCATCAAGGCGGCCCGGAAGACAGTCGATGTCGACTACGCGCTGGATCCGGAAGACGCGCGGAATCTGCTGATCAGCGTCGCCGATGACGGGCCGGGAATACCCGAGGAAGTGCTCGAGCGCATCGGCGAACCGTTCGTTTCCCGGCGCGAGGACAGCATGGGACTCGGCATTTTCCTCGCCAATGCCGCCTTGCGCCGGGCGGGCGGCAATATCGAGATGTTCAACCGGCAGGCGGGCGGCGCGCTGACGCTGATTCGCTTGCCGCTTGCCGGAGATGCCTTGTCCGGCCATTCCGCGCGAAGTCGCGGAATCTCGGCGGGAATGACGCGAACTCCGGGAGATTCTGCGACCGCGCTTCGCTCCGCGCAGAACGACTGCGATGCGTAACGAAGGCAGACTGCTGCTGGTGGAAGACGACGAGGCCTTCGCCTGGGCCGCGGGCCGGGCGCTGGAACGCAGGGGCTATGCAGTCAGTCACGCCGGCGAGTTCGAACAGGCGCGGAGTCTGGTGGAAGACGAGGATTTCGAATATGCCGTGCTCGACCTCAATCTCGGCAACTGCACCTCGCTCGACCTCATCCTGCCCTTGCGCGAACGGAATCCCGACATGCGCATCCTGGTGCTGACCGGCTATGCCAGCATCGCCACGGCGGTGCGGGCGATCAAGCTCGGCGCCGACAATTACCTGGCGAAACCCGCGGACACCGACGAGATATTGACCGCCCTGCTGACTGATTCGGAGCCGGATGCGGATGCCGAGTTGCAGCCCATGTCGGTGCGGCGCCTCGAATGGGAACATATCCAGAAAGTGCTCGAACAAAACAATGGCAACATCTCGGCCACCGCGCGACAACTCAACATGCATCGCCGCACCTTGCAGCGCAAATTGCAAAAGCGGCCGGTCCAGCGCTAAGTTATGGCCTGGAACGCAAAGAAAATGACGGATTCTGCGACTGCGCGCAGAATGACGGCTTTTTACTGCTGTCATTCTGCGCGTAGCGAAGCGGAGTCGCAGAATCTCGTTGGAGGAAATCAATGACTCACGAACAAGTCCTCGCCGCCGCAGGCCTCGGCGCCGCCGAATTGAGCGGCGGCGCGATCGCGGTGCGATCGCCCATCGACGGCGCCATCGTTGCCCGCGCGCACGCAACCGACCCCGCCGAAATACCGGCGATCATTGCCCGGGCCCGGAGCGCCTTTCGGGCCTGGCGCGAGGTTCCGGCGCCCCGGCGCGGGGAACTCGTGCGCCTGCTCGGCGAGGAATTGCGCGCCGGCAAGGAACGGTTGGGCGCGGTAGTCACCCTCGAAGCCGGCAAGATCGTCTCCGAGGGCCTCGGCGAAGTCCAGGAAATGATCGATATATGCGACTTCGCCGTCGGCCTGTCGCGGCAGTTGTACGGCAAGTCCATCGCCTCCGAGCGTCCCGGCCACAGGAAGACCGAAAGCTGGCATCCGCTCGGCCCCTGCGGCGTCATCACGGCGTTCAATTTTCCGGTGGCGGTGTGGTCCTGGAACGCCGCCCTGGCGCTGGTCTGCGGCAATCCCGTGATCTGGAAGCCCTCGGAAAAGACGCCGCTGACCGCGATCGCGACGATGAAGATCATGCAGCGGGCGATCGAACGATTCGGCGGAGACGCGCCGGAAGGATTAGCTCAAATGATCATCGGCGGAGCGGAAGCCGGCGATGCGCTGGTTTCCTCCCCGGACGTGCCGATCGTCTCGGCGACCGGCTCGACGCGCATGGGCGCCGCGGTCGGACCGAAAGTCCTGGGACGCTTCGGCCGGCCGATCCTGGAACTCGGCGGCAACAACGCCATGATCGTCGCTCCCTCGTCCGACCTCGCCATGGCCGTGCGCGCGATCGTCTTTTCGGCCGTGGGAACCGCCGGCCAGCGTTGCACCTCGCTGCGGCGTCTGATCGTCCACAAATCGATCAGGGATGAACTCGTCGCGCAGGTGACCAGGGCGTATTCAGGCCTGAAGATCGGCGACCCGCGAGATGAGGGCGTATTGGTGGGGCCATTGATCGATGAGAGTGCCGGCGACGCCATGCTGACGGCCCTGGACCGGGCCCGCGGCGAAGGCGGCGAGGTGATCGGCGGCGAAGCCGTGCGCGACGGCGTCCCCGCCGGCGGAGTCTATGTGAGCCCGGCCATCGCCGTAATGCCCGGGCAAACCGAAACGGTGCGAACCGAAACCTTCGCGCCGATCCTCTATGTCATGGAATACGAGACCCTGGACGAGGCCATCGCCATGCATAACGACGTGCCCCAGGGACTTTCCTCGTGCATTTTCACGCTCGACGTGCGCGAAGCCGAGACCTTCCTGTCCGCCGTCGGTTCCGATTGCGGCATCGCCAACGTCAACATCGGCCCTTCCGGCGCCGAAATCGGCGGCGCGTTCGGCGGCGAGAAGGAAACCGGCGGCGGCCGCGAATCGGGTTCGGACGCATGGCAGGGATACATGCGCCGCCAGACGAGCACGGTGAACTATTCGACCGCGCTGCCGCTGGCCCAGGGCGTAAAGTTCGACATATGAACATCCTTCCAAGCCGACGCGTGCTTCCCCGTCATCCTGCGCGAAGCGAAGCGCAGTCGCAGAATCTTGCTTTTGCGTACCGAAACATGGCAATGCCCGTAGCGGGAAAGTACAATTATGAGCATCAAGTTCGCGCCACTGGCTTGTCTTCGCGGTTTCCACTCGGGACAGGAGGTATCGATTAATGAATCTTCGGAAGTTTATCATTGAGGATGTCCGCTGCTTCGCCGGAAGACAAGAATTCAATATAAGGCCTCTTACATTCCTGGTTGGAGAAAACAGTACGGGAAAATCGACCGTGCTCGGATGTATTGACGCAATAGCTCGGTTCCTTTCATTTCCGACTTTTGGTTCTGAGTTAAATTTCAATGTTGATCCTTATCAGCTTGGAGTTTTTTCAGAAATAGCCAGAAAGACCAATGTGAAACAGGATAAATTCAAATTAGGAATGGCGTTTGAAGATAAACCGGAAAGTGAAACACTAGAGTACACTATTACTTTGGTGGAGAAAGAAAAGGGATCAGAACCCGTAGTCCAGGAACAGAGGCTAATTCTCCCAAGAAAAGAATTGCATTTTGAAACGACTGGAACTTTCAAACCAGATTCGAAATTACAATATGAATTCCTCCACGAACTTGAAATTTCTGAACGAATCGATGATGGGGAAAGAGAAATTTTCAAAATTTCGGTGCCTGGCTATCACTCCCAAATCAGCGCACCTATCTTATTGCATTATTCAACATTAGGCATGAGAAAAGTTCAAGAAAAAAATACAGATGAGAAGTTTTTTGTGTCTACTGAGGAAAGTTTGCGTCCATTCTCCGATTTCCAACGTAGAGATTTTGAGCAGAGAATTTATAGTTTTGCCCCAATCAGATCTAAACCTGAAAGAACTTATAATCCACTTAAGGAAATTCCAAACCCGGAAGGCAGTGATATTCCAATGATGCTTATGAATATATCCCATGCAAATAGAACAGGATGGGAGAAACTAAAGAATCAATTGTTGGAATTCGGCAAGTCTTCTGGGTTATTTTCCGACATTTCAGTGCGCCGGCTTGGAAAATCGATAGGAGATCCGTTTCAATTGCAAATCAAGGTGCGGGGCCCAAAAGCGAACATGATAGACGTTGGCTATGGAGTAAACCAACTTCTCCCAATATTGGTTCGTATTCTGAACTCAAGTCCGCAATTTACTTTTCTTATGCAACAACCTGAAGTTCACTTGCACCCCAAAGGTCAAGCAGAACTATCTTCATTGCTGGCCAAGTTAACCAAACAAAGGAAGCATAATTTTCTTATCGAAACACATAGTGATTACATGGTAGATAGAGCGAGAATTGAAGTAATGAGAGGCAGCATTTCTCCAAAAGACGTATCTCTAATTTATCTGGAACCAGTTCAGAACAGCGTGGTTGCCCACAATATATCTATAGACAAGCAAGGCAACCTGGTTGGCGCCCCAGATAGTTTTGGAGAATTTTTTCTTAAAGAGACAAACAAACTGCTTGGGTTATCCTGAAATTTGGAGTGCGATTAGGAAGCAAGGAAAAGGAAATGTGTATAATTGTTGACGCGAACAAGTTTGGGGAATTTTTGGATCCGAAGAACGATGACATGGAGCCGATCCGTCAATGGATGCAAAGATCCGGGAAAATCGCGTATTCACCTACCGCCAGACTTAGGCAGGAGGTTGATAATTATCCCAGATTTAGAGAGTTGCTTAACACTTATAGACGACGGGGAAGAGTTAAACTGTTTGATGCTGCTCAAGTAAGCGAGGTGGAGCAAGATTTAGAAGAGCTCCGTTCTGATGACTCACATGTGATCGCATTAGCGCTAGTTTCAGAAGTTAAGTTGCTGGTTTCAGGAGATAAGAACTTGCATGTAGATTTTAAGCAATTCGCTAGAGGGAGCATCTACCAAAGCAAGGAACACAAACATCTTCTTAAAAGAGATTTATGCCCTTGACTTGGCATCATAAGGCTCCAGTTTCTGCGAGAGGAATACAAAACGGTCTTACTTTCTACTATTGCTCGATCTTTTCCATAATTTGCGTACGAGTATCCTTTCCGCCTACGGACTTCTCGGCTAGAACAAACACACCCCTTTCGTCGCTCTTGCGTTCCCATAACTCACCGATGGCTCGTTTCTCTGCGGTGTCGCTACCTTCTGCAATGTGAGCGCCTTTGTATTCCACCACCAGTAGCCGACCGTCTTCAAGCAACGCCACGAAATCCGGATAGAACTTGCCGCCCGAGGTGGGCAGCCAGAACGAGGCGTCATGTTTTGCGACGTTTCTTATCCAGTACTTCACGTTGGGCAGGCTGTCGATGACTCGGGCGCAACGAACCTCTTCGCCGTCTTCTGCGCCATCGAATGCCGGAACGTTCTTGGGGCCGAGAAAATGCTTACCAGGTTTCCAGTTGCCGCGATAGCGGCGCTGGTTTCGATACATGCCGTCTTTGAATGCGAAAGCGTGATCGAATGAGACTTCGGGCTTCGCCTCGGGCGCGAACAAGTGACGCTGATAGACCCCTTCTCTAACCTTCTGGCGGATTGCGGAGATTTTTTCGCGGACCTTTCGGGCCAGAATAAACTTGCAGCGCATCAATGCGGTTATGTGCAGACTGCGTGAAACGACCAAATGGTTCACAACATGGCTCAACCAGCCCATCAAGTCGCTTTGGCCGACATCCGGCTGACGAACCTCGCGGTCAAGCCACAAAACCAGCACCTCGGGAGTCCAGCCTTCCACGTCCACATCCAGCGCAAACTGCTGTTCCTCCTTGGTGAACTGATAGGCAATGCGGGAGCCGTCAAGGTCTATCTCGAATGTGTGCGCTGTCTCCCGAATGGCAAATTCGTCCGCCCCCGGCCTCCAGGGATAATCACTGAGCGACCAGTCGGAGTACTCCATGAGCGCGTCGGCGTCCGCAAATTCGAGGCTGCCCTGAACAGCAACCATCAAACGGGGCACCAAGAATTTCTCGCCACGCCGGGCGGGCGGCAGCATTTTCCGTGACTCGGCGCGATGACTCGAAACGGCCGCTTCGAAGCGCTCCCGCTCTGCGGGAGGCAGAAATTCGAGTATCTCCCCTTCAACTCCTTTATCTATTTCTCCGGCGACAACAATTGTTGCGTAACCGTCGTTGGTTTCAAGAACGGTAGCTCCTTCACACCGTTTGAGATCGGAAATCAGTTTTTGTCTGGCAGAAATCGTGTAAGTGAAGTCCGATTCTATTTCGTCATCTTCCCGGAACAGACCGTCATCCAAATCCAACTGTTTCTGCGCCGGCCTAACGCTTTCCCGCGCTTCGTCTTCGTCGAAACCCATCGCCACTAGCTTGTCCACCAACGCCCGTGCCGCTTCGCCAAATGACGGCTCGGAAAGAAACGCGTATGCCCTGTTCAAGCTGTCCGCCGCGCGCCGCTGAGCGTATGGCATCCGAAGCACCCTGCCGAGCAACTGTTCGACATTTACGGCGCTACGAATTTGCGACACCGAACAAAAGGCGTAGGCGAACGAACAGTCCCAGCCCTCCTTCAGCGCCTCGACAGTGATGACGTGCTCGATCGGACAGGCGGGATCGAACAGGTCTATACCGTCCAATCCGCGCTGATCCCCCGTGGCGACGGCAATCCGATCTTCAGGAATCCGCTCGACCTCGACAAGATGTCGCTTTAGCACCGCAACCGGGACCGTTCCGTTCTTCTTTTGCGCCTGGAAAAGCACGATCGGGCGAATGAAATCTGGATCGTCCGCGGCCAACTGGGCCAGCGAGTTCCGCATGGTTACGGCACCGTTGACCGCGTTCTGCCAGGTCTCGTATTCCGAGAGCATGACAGGTAGTTTGACCATGTCCTCCGCCTTTAGCTCGCCAGCAGTGACACTATGCAGAATGTTGGAATTTGGCCGGGGCGTCGCCGTGAATTCGACGATGGCGCAGGGGTTTACACGCGATTGCATTTCGCGTGTCAGGCCGGTTATGGCGTTGTGCGCCTCATCTACAATCATCATGGGACGATGGAGATGCAGGAGGTTGGCGAATGAGAACTTCGGGCTGCCGTTCTCCAGCGTCTCAAGGCCAGACGGGGACGCGGCCAATCCCGCAAAGTGGGGCTCCATGTCTTCGTTGTGCGCGTAAACCTTGCGGCCCTCAGTGTTCTTGACGCGCAAGGTCTGGATTGTGCCGACGACAATGCAACAATTCTCGCGGATGTCGTGCGGGCGGATATGGGCGAAGTCGGCGATATCGAACACACGCACGCGACCATCAAAGGCTTCGTCCAGAACCCGGCGATACGCATGACGATGATTCATCAACGCCTCGGAAGTCTGACGCCGTATCGTGTTTGACGGGACCAGCCACAGAACCATTGGCCAGTCCTTCTCGATCCAGGCATCGCGGGCAATGGCGACGGCATGGGCGGCGAGAATCGTTTTGCCGCCACCCGTGGGCAGGCGCAGGCAGACGTAGGGGGCACTGGGGAGTCCGGCTAACGGCCTGTAGTCTCCCCGGAGTACGCCGAGCCGCCCGGCTTGTTCAGGGTCTTGCGTCACCGTCTTATAGGCATTTTCCGGTCCGCCGATTCGCGCTTCCTCGAAGAAGCGACGGAGCACACTGAGGGTTTCTGACTGATATTCTTTCAGTTCCACAATTGTTCTTCTCTTCAGGCTCGCGCCTCAATATCGTACGGTGTCTGCTTGAAGACTATGCGCTCCCGCTCCAGCGTACCCGGCGCTAATCGGGCTTGTTCTCCGTACACTGTGAGCGGCCCATCGAATCCTCGGCCGGTCTCTGTGATCTCCTCATGGATCAGTGCGAGCGTTGTACGGGTGAGCACGTTCCCTCCATGAGGGCTTTTGTCGCCTAAGACTCCGTTGTAAAGAAGTGCAACAGCTCGCCCATCGCGAATGCCCAGTAGCGGTGACCCTTTTCCTCCATTCCACGGCGTTCCAGTTTCGGAAAACCAGATGTGCGCGGCCAACACGTCGAAACCGATCCTCGGCTGGATGCGCCCCTGTTCGTCAAATGCGGGCGGTCCGAGCCGGAAGAAGCGAAATCCACCACCGCCCGCCCAGCCTTCGCTTTCGGAAATTCCACCTTGTTCGCCCTGAATCACTTTCCTCAGGCGAGAGGCGCAGTGTGTTACCGCGTGATCACCCATTTCTACAGCAATGTATTGACGCCCCATTTTATGGGCGACGGCTGCAGTGGTGCCTGAGCCAAGAAAGGAATCGAGTACGAGGTCGCCCGGACTAGTCGCGACCGTGAGCACCTGCCTCACCAATTTTTCCGGCTTTGGTGTAAGGAATATCTCTGTGTTCTCGTCCAGCAACTCGCGGACTTCCTGTTTCGCTTCCGCATTGGTTCCCGCATCGGCATAACCCCACCAAGTTGCTGGAACTACTCCTGCTTTCGCCTCTGCGAGAAACTTCTTGACGCGCGGGACTGCATTTCCGTTTTTGCCCCACCAGATCCGACCGTCGTTATTCAACTGATGAAAGGCCTCCTCAGATATGCGCCAATATGTACCGACCGGAGGGCGATGAACCCTGCCTTGAGGGGACACAATCTCGTAGGTTCCCAAACTGTAATAGTTCCGGGCTTGAATAGCGTTGGTTGTCCAATCTCCCCTTGAATCGTTATCTGGATTAGAGTAGTTCTCCTTCGCATTTTCCGTTCTTGGAAAAAGGTTCCGTTTCCAGTGTTTTTTAGACCGTGAATACACGAGCAAGTGATCGTGCATATCTGAAAGATACTTAGCAGAATTCTTAACAGTGTAGAGCTTTTGCCACACGACGTTTCCTGAGGTGGTCCTGATTCACAGGACAGTCCGAGGGCTGATTTAAGGTGTGCCCGGGTTGATTTGGAGCCCTCGATTTCCAGAGTCTATGCTTGCCGCGGA